>JACBOA010000019.1:0-25000 GCA_013403005.1 Methanobacteriaceae archaeon
TAACTCCGAAGAGAATTATCAGGGAGTTGCAGAAAATACCAGAGCAGGAGTTGCAATCAGTGGACATGATAATCACACCAGGACTTATTCGAAAGGATGTGAGTCCTGTTTACGAGGAAATGGGAATACCCACCTATAAGGGATCTACTGATGCCTCAGATCTGGATATTGTACTGGAAATGGTTGATAAACTGGATTTATCCACCAAAAAATCTGCAGACCAGTTAATTGAAGAAGAACAAAGAAAGAGAGCTCTGCAGTACATTGCTGATTTTGAAAAGGATGAAAAGAACACCCGAAAACTCCTGAAAAAACCGGGAAACATTCTAGTGGGTGATCTTCCAGTGGGTGAGGACTTCCCCATGAGGGTGCTGGCAGAAATTGCCAACGCACCCCTCTTAAGCCATGAGGAACTCCTGAATCGTGCTGAGTATTTTGTTAAATCCGGAGCCGATATGGTGGATATTGGAATGGTGGCTGGGGAAAACATGGCCTCTAAGATCCCACCAATGGTGCAACTTTTAAAAGAGAAACTGGATGTGCCGGTGAGCATAGACACTCTCCAGACTGAAGAAATCAATACTGCAGTGGACGCCGGGGTGGATATGGTTCTAAGTCTGGACCATGGTAATTATGAGGATGCTTTACCCCACCTGGAGGAGAAAAAGATTCCTGCAGTTATTTTACCCACGGATTATAGGAATGGATGGGTACCGGAAACTGTTTCCCAACGGGTAAGTTCCTTAATTGCTTTGAAAAAGAAATGTAAGGGAATTGAGGTTATTGCTGACCCCATACTCGATCCATTAAACAGTAAAAGCATGGTTGATTCTGTAATTGCCTGTCGAAGATTTAAGGATGAAACCAAATCTCAGGAATGTCCGGTTTTCTTTGGTGTTGGAAATGTCACCGAACTACTGGATGTAGATTCAGTGGGAGTCAATGCTCTACTTGCAGGGATATCCATGGAGCTGGGAGCCAGCATCCTTTTCACACCAGAAGAGAGTGGTAAAACAGTAGGAAGTGTTAAAGAACTGGCTGTTTCATCAAAAATGATGTTCCTAGCTAAGATGAGAGGATCCATCCCTAAAGACTTGGGGATTAACCTGCTGGTATTTAAGGACAAACGCCGGCGAGAAATAACAAAGGAAGAAGTTGATGTTCCAGAAACAGAAGGTAAGGAGAATTATAAATTCACCCAGGATAGGGCAGGTAGTTTCAAAATTAGCATAGTTAAGGGGAGGATCATGGCGGTTCATTACCTGAAAATGCAGCCTACCCTGGCTATTTATGGGCAGACAGCCAAGGCCATATATGATGAGATCATAAAAAGGAAACTGGTTTCCAGGATTGAACACGCCGCCTATCTAGGTCAGGAACTTCAAAAAGCCGAAGATGCTCTTAAACTTGGAAAAAACTATGTTCAGGATTTCCCAATCTTCAATAAGTTCATGGAATACTAGATTCAAAGGATCCTAAAATAAGATCATGGATTCAACTTCATAAAAAATAGAATCTGTTCCCCAATCTATAACAACGCTTATTATTTCTAATACCCTACCTCCCTTAATTATAGTTAACATAACCATTAACCAGATTCAAATTATCTTAACCAAAGGAGTATATGTGAATGGATACTTGCAGTAAATGTGGCAACCCCCAGATCATCATCCATAAAAAGCAATCAGGACAGATGCTCTGTCAAAAATGTTTCATAAAATCCACTCAGGAAAAAGTCCTGAAAGATATTCGCAAACACAAACTCATTGAAAAGGGAGATAAGGTCTTGGTGGCTTTATCCGGTGGTAAGGATAGTGTAATGGTTTTAGACATACTTAACAGTCTCCGTAAAAGGCGGATCATTGATCTGGTGGCAGTGACCATTGATGAAGGGATCTCTGGCTACCGGGAGGAGGGGGTGAGTATAGCTGTTAAAAATGCTAAAAATTTAGGGATTGAACACCGAATAATATCCTTCCAGGATGCAATTGGCCGCACACTGGATGAAATAATGGCAGAGTCAAATGATCGAAATGCTTGCACCTACTGTGGCGTGTTTCGCAGGTGGATGTTAAACCGGGTGGCCCGGGAAGAAGGCGCCACCAAGATAGCCACCGGACACAACCTGGATGACGAGGCACAGTCCATACTCATGAACTACCTGGAAGGAAACATTCAAAACTTAACCCGCATTGGAGTCAAGTCAGAATCATATTATGAAGGATTCACAGTAAAAATCAAACCACTCAGGGAGATTCCAGAGAAAGAAACAGCTCTCTATGTCCTGGCCCGTGATCTGCCGGTTCATCTGGCAGGCTGTCCCTATGCAGGGGATTCATTCCGTAGAAAAATAGGCACCTTTTTAAAGGAAATAAGCCGGGAACACCCCACCATCATGTACTCCACTTTAAGGGGTTTTGACAAGATTAAACCGGCGATCAAACGAGAATTCTCCAAAAAAAGTTCAATGGGAGTTTGCCAATTCTGCGGAGAACCCTCAACATCTAAAACCTGCAAAGCTTGCAGTTTCCGCAGATCTTGGGGCCAGTGATTACTATTAACAGTTACCAGTTGGAGTGGCTGGGGATAAACAAATTCAAAAATGAAATTTTTTTTAAATAAGTACTTGAATAGAAGTATAAGTTCAAGTTTTCATTTAATGAACCAGGCATATGGAGAGTGTTCATCAATTAAATCTGGCCAAAACATCAATTAGATTTGGCCACTAAATCAATTAGATCTTGCCAATAAAATCTTTTAGATTTGGTCTGTAAAAAAAGAGTGTTCCTTTATGAATATTTAATATAGAACATCTATTGAATTTGAGGATCGGAGCGTTATGCAAGTCAAAGTTATCATTGGAGAGGAAAAAAAAGAACTAGACATTGAAGAAGGGAAAACCATCAAAAACTTGCTTCAGATGATGGAAGTACCCGTTGAAACAGTTGTGGTTAAAAAAAATAAGTCCCTGGTCATGGAAGAAGAGATTGTGGAAGATGGGGATATTATTGAAGTAATAAAAGTTATCTACGGTGGTTAAATCAATCAGGGAAGTGTACTGGTGGATGATTTCAGTTTAATTGAACAATCAATATCCCATTATTTCCCTATACTGGGATTGGTCAATGGTGAAGAAAACGAAGAATCCTTTTTTGTGGTGGGTGATTACAATCCCAGCAACTTCAGGGAATTAGTACAAGAACTTGACCAATACGGTTTTGTACCTTTTATAAATCCTGAAGGCAATCATTATAAAATAAGCATTGCCAAAAAACAGGAAAAAGGACCATCCAGAATCCATCTCAACATCATTCTTCTACTGGCAACCATATGCAGCACCGTATTTGCCGGATACTTCTATATTTCCAATGGCAACATCTGGGAGGCAGTGGAATTTGCAGCGGCATTATTATTAATTATTGGAGCTCATGAACTGGCCCACTATTATGCAGCCCGCAAACACGGTATAAATGCCACCCTACCCTATTTCATACCGGCACCAACATTTATAGGAACCTTCGGGGCGCTGATCAACATTAAATCTCCCATTCCCACCCGAGATGCCCTGTTTGACCTGGGATACAGCGGACCCTTAGCCGGTTTCCTGGTAGCCGTACCTGTGCTCTTCATAGGATTATACTATTCCACCCTGCTAACCACCCAGAGTGCGGGTTTTATGTTTCCTGACCCCCTGATTATAAAAATAATCAGCCAGATTGTAATCCCCAACTACACCTTTGATTCAGTAATAGTGGGCCACCCCCTGGTTTTTGCAGGGTGGGTGGGAATGCTGGTTACCATGCTTAACCTGATGCCAGTGGCCTTCCTGGACGGGGGACACATAGCCAGATCCCTTTTCCATCAAAACATCCATAAATTCATCTCCGTAATCGGAATAATCCTCACCATTATTTTGGGATGGTATTTCATGGCAGTGATCATGGTTTTCATCTTTTTCATGGGTAAAAACCATCCCGGAGCCCTGGACAATGTTACACCCATAAGCCGAAACCGAAAAATCATGACCTTCCTAATATTAGCCATTTTCATACTCAGCCTTTCATTCTCTCCCAACCGGGGCTTTTAAGAAGTTTCAAATGGATGATAATTTAGTAAATACAATATTAAAGGTGATATACAGTGAGAGTTCATTACGAATGCCCATCATGTTACCTGCGCCAGGCCAGGGAAGCCCTGGACATGGCAACAGATGATGAAGAGCTTAAGATGAAGGTAACAGAAAAAATAATTAAAATAATCTGCAACGAATTCAGGGAAGGAGCGGTTACCAATGAGATTGGAACCAAAATCCACCGCACCATAAAAAGGGAGACTGGAAACCCTGACCCTTATAATGACCTGCGGGGAAAATCAGATAAGATCGCCATGCAATTTCTCCCTAAAGTGGAGAAAATACTAAAAAAGGATAAATCACTTAAAAGTTATCTTAAAGCAGCTATTGCAGGTAACGTGCTTGATTTCGGTGCATTGGGCTTGGAAACCGACATTGAAGCTCTGGTTACATCTACGGTAGAAAAGGAGCTGTCCATAGATCACACACCCCAGTTGGAAGTAGAACTTGAAAGGGCAAAAAAGGTTCTTTATCTGGCAGATAACGTGGGGGAGATAGTATTCGACAAGTTACTCATTAAAAAACTCCAGGAGTATGGTGTGGAAGTTACCGTGGCACTAAAAGAAGAGCCGATTCTCAATGATGCTTGCCTGAAGGAAGCATTAGAGGTGGGCTTGGATGAAGTGGCCCGGTTAATCACCACAGGCACAGATTCCATTGGAGTTATACAGCAAGATGTTTCTGATGATTTTAAACAGGAATTAAAGGAAACGGATCTGGTCATAGCTAAGGGTCTGGGTAACTATGAAGGACTTGGAGAGATGGAACTGGGTGATAAACCTACTTTTTGCCTGTTGAATGCTAAATGCCAGCCAATAGCACGGGATATTGGTGTGGAATTAGGGGGAAATGTGGTCCTGAAATTAAATTGATTGAAGAAATTTAACTGGATAAAGCACACCAATCAAGGTTTATCTTCAAAAAAAGGGAATGAAGATGTTTAATCTGATAAAAATCTCTTTCATGGTTCCAGGAAAGTGTTAAGAAAAATATATTTAATTTGCCTTAAAAAGAAAAAAACATGAATAAATATTTCATTGGCTTGGCAATTATTTTAGTCTCATTTTTAGCTGTGGCACTGGCTTTTTCCAGTTTAAACAGTGACCAAACCAGGGATAATACTATTTCTCTTCAGTGGGGTTCAGATTTGAATCAGGCCCTGCAAGAAGCCAGGACAAACAATAAAAGTGTTTTTGTAGATTTTTATGCAGACTGGTGTGCTTATTGTAAAGAGATGGATGAAGAAACCTACAGAGATCCCCAGGTTAAAGAGAAATTAAGCCAGAATTATGTTTTAGTTAAAGTTAATGTGGACGGGAATCCGGATTTGAGTTTAAAATACAAGGCCTACAGTCTTCCCACAATGATAATACTGGATTCAGAGGGTAATGAAGTGAAGAGGATTGTGGGCTACCAGAATGCAGAAAGACTATTGAATCAGATTTAGATTCAATAAGGATTTAGATTCAATAAGATGTTCAGAGAAAAAAGACGCTTAATTATATAGGTTTTCATGGAATGTAGTTATGGGGAGGTGCTGGCATGGATACGAGTTATATTCTTTCCTTTTCTGCAGGAATAGCTTCAATCTTATCTCCTTGTGTTTTACCACTTATTCCTATTGTTGTAGGGTTTTCCATACTTAAAAGGACAAATTTGGAGATAATCGCATTCAGTCTGGGATTTTTCTTACTCTTTGCTATTATCACCACTTTAACTGCCCTTTTCACTGCTGCCGTAAATTATTATCTTGTCTATTTCCGGATAGCTGCTGCCCTGATCCTGGTGATAATGGGAATACTTTTGATTGCCAATAAGAACCTCTTCAACATTTCAGGATCCGGTATTTCCAGTGCACCTGATTCTGGCCAGGGAATTCTGGGATCATTTGTAATGGGTTTTTTAACCTGCCTGGCCTGGTCACCATGTTTCGGTCCCTATGTGGTGGCAGTGGCAACCTACAGTGCATCCACCGGAGACATAGCTTACAGCATCGTCAATATGGCACTTTTTGCAGGGGGATTCTCATTAACCATACTAATACTAGCTTATTCCATGTCAAAAATAGATTTCAAGGCCATAATAAAATATTCAGATTGGATCCGCATAATCTCAGGACTGATAATAGCACTTGCAGGTTTATACTTGTTGGTAGGGCTCCTGTAAATAAATAAAATAGGCTTTAGAGCATTTATACATTATGTGAAAAACTAATTTTGATTTAATACCGATAGATGCAGTTGTTCACTATTTTGGAATAAGGGAAGATTAGTCTGATATTCAAAATAGATCTTCTTAGAAGCGAAAGTAATAATTTGAAAAGCAAAGTTTTTAAAAATATTTAGACAATATGCTAAATGTTAACAAATTAATTTAGAAGATTTTTATAATTTTGACTATGAAATAATATTGTTGTTCAAAACTTTGAATATTTAATATGATGTAGTCTTAGGTGCTCTGGTGAGTATTATGGATAATTTTCATTCAGAACTGAATGAATTCCGTAAAAAATCTAATTTAAGCATTTTTTGCAGTTTATATATCATTGAATACCCGAAAAGACTTTTGAAATTAAAAGAAACTATTTTCCTGTTTGTTCCAGATGCACGTGTCTTTATACTGGATCTGTTTAATATGGTGTTTGATGGTTTCAAATGAGGAGATAAAAAAGAAACTTGATGGGAAAAAATGTGCATAAATCCTCAGGATATAATTCCAAAACTCAATTGATTTCAAAACTGTTGGAAACGGTATTCTTCGATATGGAACTATCCATTTTCATATAGAGGAATGCATAGATAGAAAAGTAGCTTGGATGGATGGTTTTTTATAATCCTCGGTAGGTTATACCCATCGTTTTAGGTTCTAGTAAAGGTACACAACTACCCCAAATTAGATTTATGAGTTGATAAAAAAATGGGAATTAGAGTTTTGGGAAATAAAAAAATTGTTAAAACTAAAATCCAAGAAACAGGGAATTCGGATCATCAGAAAAATGAACAAAAAACTAGTAGTTATATTAGATTAGAAAAATTTGCAGAGCTTAGAGATAAGTAATTATCACCGAATAAGAAGCAGATTTTAGGACTTTGAATGGAAAGTATTTGTATGAAGCAAAAAATAAGTTCTATAGTTGAGCTGATTATTATAGTTTTAATTCTTGCTGACATTGTATTGTTAACTTCAGTGCTATTCATGGATGTTAGTCCTCAAGTTTATACTTTAATTGTTTATTTTGATTTATTTGTTGTTTTAATTTTAATTCCTGAATTTATTTATCGTCTATGGAAATCTCCAGATAAAAAACAATTTCTAATTCATAATTGGACTGATATTTTAGGAATGATTCCGGAAATTTTAGTTGGGCCTATAAGCACTGTTTTTAGATATTTCCGATTAATAAGAATTATAAGGATTTTAGCTCTTTTCAAAAAAGAGATTATACATTTCCTTAGGGTTTTGCATAAAACAAAAATTGATTATGGGATATTAATTGTAATAATTGTATTAATTACTTGTGCCACATTATTTTTCCTTTTTGAATCCGGCTTGAATGATAAAGTTGATAGTTTTGATGATGCATTGTGGTATTTAATTACAACTATAACGACAGTAGGTTATGGGGATATAACTCCATCAACCCTGCAAGGGCGTTTAATTGGATTTTTCATGATGATTACAGGAATTGGGTTTGTAAGTTTTTTAACGGCAGCTATTGCCTCAAGATTTGTTGAAACTACAGAAAAAAGAGAATTTCAGGAGATAGACGAAAAGCTAGATAGAGTTCAATCTGAATTAGATGAACTGAAAGAAATTATTATCAATAAAAAGTGAATTAAAAAAGGTGTTTCAATACTATTTGTCTTAATTAGCTAAAATCGAAACAAATGAAATATGAGTTACATTAACTATCCTAATGAACCTATAATCATTATATGGTGGTACTATGGTTTCTAATGAGGATATTAAGAAAAAACTTGTAGCTAAAAGAGTTGGAAGAACCACAGAAGGTTTTTTAATATGTGAAAGTTGTGGAAATTACTACCAACTCCAGGAAGGGGAGTCAATAAACGATTTTGAAAGCTGTCATTGTGGTGGTAAATTAAGATTTATTGAATCAATTGACATTAGTGAAGCAACTAACGCTGAGGAAGGTACTCAATCAGAAGGGAGGTTTATTGTCTGCAATAAATGTGCTTATTTTCACGAACTCATCGAGGATGAAAACTCAGATGATTTTCGATTATGTGAATGTGGAGGAAAATTTAAATTCTATAGGGACCGTGAGGAATATTTTAGTTCTAAGGAGTATCTTGAATCATTTCTGGATTCAAATAAATCCTCTACTAAAAATGTTGTTAGTAAAACTGTGAATAAACTGATAAAAGGAGAAACAATTGAAGATAAACAGAGTAAGTATGGATTTTTAATTGGTGCTAAAGGTATTGAAGGTAGATTGGAGTTATATGACTATTGGATTAGGTTACCTGGAAAAGAATACTTGTTAATTGAAGATATTAGTTCAATAGATTTCCAAAGAGCTCATGGTATTCGTGGTAGAGGTTACATTAAATTTAATCTGAAAGGCATGGATAGGGTAAATAAACAAAAAGGACCTATTGTAACTTATAATCCCCGTACTGGTTTTGGCATAGGTTTAGCAGGTATTAAAGATGGAAAAGTAAGTATGTTGGGTTACAATCCCCGCACAGGGTTCAACTTAGGTCTTGGAGTTTTTAGAGGTGCTGAACCGCCAAAAGTTCATTTTTCTAAAAAATCGGAATCAAAATTTAGAGAAATAAGAGACATGATTTATAACAAAATTTTAGAAAGTAAGGTTTAGAGAATTTAAAATTTAAAAAAGAAGGATTTAAACGGGTTATAAATGCTTGTTGAATTGAAAATAACGGTATAATTACTGAAGAAGATTTCAGATAATAATTGCAAAAAACTAAAGAAGTATTTAAAACTATTAAAAATGAATAATAAGCCTCTTTAAGGAAGAATAAGTAATTTTTATCGGACAATGTAAAAGATATGTTATTAGAAGTTGGTGTTCCTTTGAATATTCTTTATAAAGAAATAAAAGTTGATAAAAGGAAAAAAAGAATCCGTGATAGAAGGAAGAACTTAAAAAAACAAGCTAAGGAAATGGCTGAATTTTATCATCAAGATCCTGAACTTACTGGAATGACTAAATGTCTCGAATTAGAAGATTTCCATGAATATTAATCGGATAGATATTTGTATAGTTGATCTAGAGCCAACAATAGGCTCTGAAATGAAAAAACGCAGGTCAATTGTATTAATTAGCACTAATTCTATTAATTCCGTTCCTAAATTCAATTAAAAATTGTAGACCCATTAACTAGTTTTAGGAAAAAAGTACGACAAAGGATGTTTATTAAAATTTATCCAGGAAATAGGAGTGGTCTTAAAGTTCTATCTGTAGTTGATCCATACAAAATTCTATGTATTTCTGATGAAAGATTCGAGAGGAACTGGGTAAGTTTAATGATTCCGAGATGGAACAAATAGAAGAGCAATGACTTGTAGTTTTTGATATGGGCTACTTAGTTGATCAATATTAAAGACTGATTAATACTTTCTTTACCATTTTAAAGAGTTTATAAGCTGAAAAAACATGACTTGTAGTAGGGTGTATCTTAATGAACTGGAAAGAAGTTTTTCCAAGGGATAAGTCGATAAAATGCTGCAGAAAAATACATTGAAAGTAGGTTTCCTTGGATTCGGAGAGGTTGCTTCAACCTTATCTGAGGGTTTAATGTTGAATGGAGTGGAAGTTCTAACCTGTCTGGAGGGGAGAAGTCAAAGATCAGTTGATCGGGCGAAGTCAAGAGGTGTCAGGTTATGTGAAACTTTCACTGAACTGGCAGAGTCATCCGACATTCTATTATCTGCAGTGGTGCCTGCAGAAGCAGTAAACGTGGCTAGAAAAGTGGGAGGGCATGTTAAAGGGGTATATGTGGATTTAAATAATATCTCCCCTGGAACGGTTAAAGAAGTCTTCAGCCACCTTGAAACCGGCAGGGTAGTTGATGCAGCCATTATGGGTGGAATAAAAAACGGTCCAAAAACATCCATAATCGCCTCTGGAAAGCATGCTGAAACTTTTGCCCAGCTAAACCAGTATGGAATGAACATTGAAGTAATTGGCACCGAAACCGGTCAGGCATCTGGATTGAAAATGCTACGCAGCGTCTACACCAAGGGTGTTTCCGCCCTGCTATTCGAGGCCCTGTATGCAGCATATCAAATGGGGGTTGATGAAACCCTTCTAAAATATTTAAATAAGACTGAAGGACCCCAATTCCAGGACTCCGCCACTTCAAGAATAAAAAGCAGCGCATACCATGCCCAAAGACGCCAACAGGAAATGGGAGAAGTCCTCAAGTTCCTTAGAGAATATGAAGATCCAATCATGACCCGGGCCACTTGTGAATTTTTCCAATCACTCACCCACAAAACCGGAGAAATCTCTAAAAAACCCTCAGATTATAGGGATGTCTTCATCAGAGTTGATAGAAACTGATTTCACGCCTTGAATTAGTTCACGGTAATAAATAAATAGGATAGTGTGAATAAATATAACCTGTACCCTAATGCCTCATGAAGAATTATGAAAATATTAAATCAATAAATATTGCATTTAAACCAATAAATTTGCATTAGTTCCTAAAAAACTTTGATTAGTGGATTTGGTACTATGCCAGATGAGCAGCATGCCAAAGAATGTGAAGAACAGATGAAAAAGCTTAAAGGTCGAAAAGTCCTTGATTGTTCCTTTAAAGCCTATGAAAACAACTGCTGGAGGTTTTACATAGTCACGGACAGTGGAAAACTGGTAATGACCTTCTGTCCAGATTGGACCTGTCCTGTGGTGGAACACCACCAGGAACATCACGAACACATCCCGGAAGAATGAATCACTTATAAATCTGCTTCTTAAAATTTTCCCATTATCAGAACATCTCTTCACAACTGTTTCCTATTACCCTTTCAGAGCATCACCTAATTCTTCAACCTACCTCTAACCTGATTCTCCAACCTCTCTTCTTCTCTACCAGGATTCCTTGAAGGGGTATAATCTGGGAATCAACCAGTAATCTCAGATAGGTGGCCATTTTACCAGGTAATTTAAGGGAACTTTTCACCTTACGCCCGGGTGGTTTTAACTCACAGGAGAGATCCCCTCTTTTATCCACATAAAGATAAGCATCCATCCCCTCTTTCAAACTGGCCAGTTCAAAACTTCGAAGATGCAGGCCAGCATCAAAGGAATATAAGGGCTTATCACGAGTTCTTGCCCCATCACGAAACTTTTCATGGGCCTCTGAACTGCTCAGGCCTTTTTCAACCATGGAAGCCACGTACCAGGCCCTTTCAATCACCTGTTCTGTAGTCTGATCTGGAGGTATAACTTTCTCCCTTTCATAGTCCCTAATCAGTTCATAGACTTCTCTACGAGTCACATTTTCCTCCACCGAGCTTAAAGCCAGCCTGCTCAACACAGGACCATAACCTGCCTGGCGCAGGGATGCCCAGACCTGGTTCTCTGCCTGGTACCATCGCCCCTGAATAATATGCTCCACTGCCTCTGCATTTAAATAGGCAATGTTCAGAAGTTTATGCCGGGAACTGGTATTCAAACGTTTCAGAAGAACTTCAAGATTCCGCTCACCTGGAATGTTCCCCTTTTCAATTTCCTCTTCCAGTATGTTAACTGTAAAATCCGGCAGAACTTTCGCCACGTTTGCTGTTATCTGGAGATTGTTTTCCACTATCTCCCTGCGGATCTGACGTCCGGAAATCTTCTCTCCATTCACTTTCCCTTCGGGTATGAAATGAAATTTCATCTTTTTACCAAAACGACTGTAAAGGAATTCATTCACCGCATACCACCGGATCACATTCCGGTTAGGGAGGCTGCGAGGAATACCGCTGAAAATTCCCTTCTTGATAAAACCAGAAGCATATCTTTTGATTTTTTGGGGATTAACCTCTGCAGCGTCCACATAATCAGTCACCCCGTCTTGGATCATCATGGCAATCCTTATAGGAACAGTGTAGGCCATGGTCAACCGGTGATGCAATCCTTCAATGGGCACGATACGATCAGCCCCAGCTTCCAGGGCCATCTTACTCCTGGCCTCGAAACTGGTGAAAAATGGGGCGTGGTTGGCACTGTAACCCTTGTTAAGGTAGATCACCACTTCCTTACCGGTTTCATCTCCCAGTTCCCGGGCCTTCTTGATGAGATCCACGTGTCCCAGATGAACCGGGTCAAAATCAGCGCTTATTCCTATCAATAAAATCTTCCTCTTATAAAATTATTTTCTTTTATTTTTGTTTCCAACCCTTTTATGAACTTTTAATTGGTAAAGTGAATCTCAAAATATTTACAAATACTAATTATTATATCCTTTATGATTTTAAAGTTCTATTCATTGTTCGTATATTCTCATTTTCCATGATTTTCAAAAAAATAGTATTAATTATGATTTTTATTCATGAGGAATAGGTTATTTCTATCAGTAATTTTAATTGAGTATAGTCTTTATTCACTGTATAATTTTTTTAAAGAAGTAATTACTTGAATCTGAAGATAAAATGTTGAAATCATTTAAAGAGAAAATTTCCGCAGATATGTCCAGTGTTTTAACTTGATATCTCCAAATATCCACACATTTCTCTGGAGCAAAGATAAAAAAGTCCACATCCTCTGAAAATCCAAATCTACGTAACTTAACTTCATTTTTTCGCAATTTTATATTTTTACAACTTTCAATTTCAACAATTACTTTTCTTCCATTTTTAATAGCAAACAAGGCTGGCACATAACCATTGTAATTAAATGAATTCTTAGTTGAATTGTTTAAATGTTTTGTTTTGATAATGTAGCCTTTATTTGCGAGATTAAAAGCTAAAGAGGATATCAAGTTTTTAGATAAATCATTTTCCATCTTTGATTTTCGATGGGGCATCATTCTAAAGCTCATATAATCAATCCATCAATCCAATTTGAATCAGATTCTTGTTAACATTAGACATATTCCCGTACTTAACCTAAAAATTTCCTCAAATTTGCAGCCTGCAAAATAAAATCCGGAGCAGATTCCATTTTATCTTTCCTTAGAAGATCAATTAAGCTACTGGTTATTTTCCGGTGCTCTTCATGAACCTCATAATCTATAAAATCCAACCTGGTTTTCACAGATTCTGGTAAAAAGGGAGAATCATCATTTAAATATCTTAAAGCATCTTTTAAGTCGTTTTGGAAGTTAAGGTAATGTTTATCAAGGAAGGAAAGATCATCCTCATCCAGAGCATTTAAACCCAGGATTTCTGGGGGTAACCCTATGGAATATAAGGCACAGGTAAAGGAAATAGCTCGTGGTAATGAAACCCCACCCATTTCTCTGGAATATCCAAATAAACCGATATGAAGCTTTCTTTTCCTTCTGGGGGGCGTATGTCTTGCTATTTTATTTATGGTGGGTGCTAAAGATAATATTTGTTTCTCATATTCCGAGCTGTATTTGTTTATAATTTCCATAAATCTTTTTTCATCCACTTCATGAGGTTTAGAAGGTTTCATTGCCTTTAATTTTTCAACAGCTTTAATCACTTCAGAGGTGGGATGATCATATTTGAAGGAAGATTGTATGGTAAAGGTGTGTGCACTGGGATATTCTGAAGCCACTTGATCAACATTCCCTGGTTTCAGATTTCCCCTGAAAGGCGCGGAACCCACACCAATTATTGGATAGATGTCCACATCTATTTCTTCTGACTATAAATGGAAGTTATATAGGGCTAATTTATTCATTAAAACCGCACTTATCATACCGTAGTTCATGGCAGGATCTGATCTGGCCAGGAAAATTCGCTGGTATTCCACACTCTTATCCTTCAAATACTTCCGGGTCATTTGGTGGGAATTTAACATGCCATTCATGTCTTCAAAAAGGGGGATCACATTTATTTCATCAGGTTTAAAATCACCTATCCAGTCAGCAATGGTGATATCTCCGGTTTTGAATGATTTATTCTGCTTCCCGATCACGAAATCAGAATAATATCGGTATATGCGATCAATACATCTGTAAGATCCGGTCATGGGTAGAATTACTTCAAAAACAGGAGCTAAATCTTCTCCATAAAATAATTTGGCTGCATCAAAGGATCTGGGAATGCTTTCCAGGGTTTCTAACAATATCTTTGCTTCTGCTTTTTCTACGGTGGGGTTAGGCACCCTAAGTGTTAGGAATAAATTTTCACCTAACCTTTTTTCACGGAAAAATTCTTCGTATCTGCTTAATAATTTTTTAACCACATAATTATCTACTTCTTTCCCCTCACAATCCCACATCTGCTCATCACAGCCCAAATGGGAGAAAACATAGAAGGCCTCGGTTATTTCTTCTTCACCACCTATTTCACTGGATGATGAAAAAAGGGGCTGTTCACATTATCCGGGTGTTGAGTACTCATGCACTGGGGAATCATCTGGACTTACTCCTTCTGTTTGGCAAACTTTCTCAACTTCAAAATTTTCAGAAATCCACAGCCCCACTATTTTACAAGAGAGGGTATAGTTTTTTATTCTCTGCACTGCTTTTTTGATATGTAATTTATGCACATCCTCACTAACCTGGTTGGCTGCACAATCATAGTGTCCCACAATGAATATGGTGTTGGAATTATGGTTTCCAATGGAAATAGCCAATTTTCGAAGAACATGAACTGGATTAAAACTGTTATCTGCTAGTAAACCATCCATTCCAGCTTCGGTTACCATGTCAACGTAATCAATTTCATAATTCTGGGTGATCCAGTTTATCACTGGTATTTGAACTCTGCCATCAATGCAGTTTAAACATGTAGCAAATTTTAATTCCATTATTTTACCTCCCAATAACCTAATAATCATTTTTAAAAAGTTTGAAACATTTTTATTTCAGTATTTTTCTAATTTTAAATATTCAGGGGGGTTTCATATTTTTTACTCCAACTCATCTGAAAATAAATGGGATTAATAGTCCTAAACAAAAATTTCGTCTTCTTTTTTGATTTTTCATGGTTCATCCTTTTCGATTGGTCATTGAAGTTTATTCCAGCTGAGAATATTCTCATCTAACTATCATGTTTAATTATTATAATATATAAGTTTATACCTATATTTGTTGCTATATTGCAATCAAAAAAGTTAAATAGTTTTGTAGCAGTATTTATAGTAGTGATAAGTTATGCCCAATCAAAAAACACTCAATGTTAGAATACCCATGGAATTAATGGATGAATTTAGAGAAAAATCATATAAGAAATTCAATTATGAAAAAGGCGCCATTAAACGGGCATGTATCGAAGCCCTCCAGGAATGGTGTGAAAAAAATTAAGGTTTTTTTAAAAATTGAAAAATATATCTCTTTGCTTCTTAATCAATCCCCTATCCTTCTTACTAAACCCGCAGTTTTTTTCTAAAATTTTGACAGTTATTATATTACAAAAGCATGGTTTATTTTTAACTAAACTGATGATAAAACACCCTGATTTAATAATTTATCTCAAAGTGGGTTCCTATTTTTATATACGGATAATATTTTAAAATTAATTCACGTGTCTTTTCAAACTCCAATAATTCTTTAAGCTTTCATAAAAATAAAAAATAAAAAATTTTTGTGACAATTGACACATCAAAAATTATCAGATCCTATTTCCAGTCATGGCCTTTTAAATTCTTTTTTAAGACTAAAAACTATAATAAGGCTTCTTTTTTTACGATTATCTCCCACCTTCCTTCACAGAATAATTTTTTATTTAGTGAAATAGCATAAAACTATATTATTACAAGTTCAACAGGGGGTCTAAGAACCATTTTTTAATGTTTTCATCCCCCTGGTTGAATTAAAACTAAATGGATGTGGATTATGAAAAGTAAAACCGGAATAATAGCGATTGTAGGTCTTTTAGTAGTAGTGGCTGTTGCTTTAGTTTTTGCTGCGGGAATTTTAAACCCAAAAGAAATCAACCAGACCACCCCCATTAACAATTCCAATACACCCAGCACATCTACTGTAGCAGCTTTAAAAGTTAAAGCAACAATGACTGGTCCTTCCACAGCTAAAAAGGGGAGTAACGTGGTTATCAATGGCACGGTTTCCAACCAGGGATCTGTGAATATTAAAAATGTTTTGGTGCACACTCAAGACAATGATAAAAACTTAGGCACTCTAAATGCCGGTCAGAGTAAAACTTTCACCTGGAACGTTTACATACCCACTGATAAAGAAGTTCAAGCAGACTTTGGACCTAATGCCACAGTTTCCAATCCATTCTACATAGGTGGATTTTCAGTTACCTTTACAGACTCCAGTGGATCCCAGCACACCATAAAATCTAACTCTCTGAATATAAAACTAAGTTAAATAGTGGTAACATAACGCTATTAGATGGCATATGGCTATAAAATTAGTTTGATACCTAAATCTCACCATTAAAATGTTACTTAAAATTTTTAAAGGTCAAAATTGTTTAATATATTTGATGGGGGATTTATAACCACTTTAACACTAAAAAAAGCCATAATTTCTCTTTACCACTATTTTTTCCTTTTTTATTCCTCATTCTCCATTTCTAATTGAATAATAATCGCATTATCATTATTTTTTATATTCTGTCTTTATAGTCTAATTCCCTGAATTTTATGGTGAATTCTGTTCCATGGGTTCTATTTAGCTCTAGGGAACCTTCCATCTGTTTTACCAGGTTATTAACCAGCATCAGGCCCAGGGTTGGTGAATTTCGAGGATCAATATGGGATGGGATTCCAATACCATTATCAGATATTCCAAGTTCCAGATCATCATCTTTTTCCTGGCTAAGTTTAATAGTAACAGCTCCTTTGGCATTCCATTTTGATGGGGGAAATGCATATTTTAAGCTGTTGGTAACCAGTTCATTAATTATCAAACCACAGGGTACGGCAGTTTCAATGTTCATCTCCACATCTTCAACATCTAAAATCAGTTCAATGTCCTGATTTTGGACTCCATAAGTATAAAATATATTTGAGGTGAGTTTTTTTATGTAATTTTTAAAATCAATCCTGGTTAAACTGGGGGATTGATAGAGGTTTTCATGTATCATAGCCATGGATCTGACTCGCCCCTGACTTTCCTTTAAAACAGTTAATGTTTCCACTTCATTTACATACTGAATTTGCAGATTGAGGAGACTGGAGATAATTTGCATATTATTTTTCACCCGATGATGAATCTCCCTTAAAAGAACTTTCTTTTCAGCTAATGATTCTTTTATAGTTTTCTCAGCTTCATAGCGTTGCAAAGCTATTGATGCCTGATAAACCAGGGTTTCAATAGTTTGTTCATGTTCTAAGGATTGTCCTTTAGGAAGTATTATAGTCAAAGCTCCGAAATTTTGACCATTTGATGAAAAACCCACTGTATATATTTTGTCAATCTTCATTAATTTTTTTAGTGTATTAAAAACAGGTTTGGGGATTTTCTTGAAGACGAAATCATAAACAGTATCTTCTACTTCAGTTAATACAATGCTCCGGTTTTTAACGAGGTCTTCATTATCCATCTCCTTCACCGGGAATCGGATATTATAAAGATCTATTCCAAGGATGTTTTTCAGCTTATTCAAGAATTTATCCATACCGAAACATTCCATTATTCTGATGGTTTTTTCTTCAGAATCTTCTACACTTATAATGATATAAGAATTGGGTAAAAGTTCTTTCACAGCTTCTCCAGTAATGGAATATATTTGGGGAGTGTTTACTCTACCCACCAGTTGCATTACCACCTGGTTCATAATTTGTGTTTCATGAAGAGATTTTTCAAGATCTTTTTCAGCATCTTCTCTTTCTTTAATGAAACTTGCCTGCTGGGCATTTTGATATGCCACATCAGATAACTGGTTGGCGAATGTAAAAAGAACATTGGCAATCTTTCTTAATTGTTCTTCAGACATGACTGGAACTTCTTTAAACGCTTCGATATACTCGTCTTCATCGACACCAAGTTCCCGGGCTTTAACCCTCATCTGGTCTTCATTTTGTGTTTCGTTTCGAACCTGGCCAATTAACCAGTTGGCTATGTGTACCCCACCCACTGTGATACTGGCACCAGCATCCCACAATCCCCCGCTAAGGCAGGGCATGACTATGGGACCTTCCGGATGACTTCTACCTATCATTGCATCGGATTTATAGCAATTCTCAAGCCCCGCATCTGTTTTGCGAATGATATCTTTACATAAACGGCAGAAATTACTGGGTTTGGTTATGGGCCTTCCATCAGGGTGGGTGATGATTGATGCAACTCCTGTGGCTTCTGAGAAAAGATCCTGTATCTTTTGAATGTCTTCCAAGTTGAAAAGATTATGGAAACTAATTTTATCCTTATCCAGCTGCCTGCTAAGTGCAATTATATTCTTTTCCAGTGCTGCTTCAATCTGTTTCCTGGAAGTAATGTTACGGGTAACATAACCAATTCTGTACCCCTTATAGGTTTTAATGGGGAATGCAAGTTGTTCAATGTAATAAACTTTTCCATCAGGTCTTAAAATAGTTGTTTCATGGATTTTACCCAGAAATGATGCTTCACCTGTTTTCAAGGCCCTTAACTGTTGTTTTTTTATATTTTCTAAATGCTGAGGAGTCTTAAGGTCTGGTGGTGTTAATTCCTGTTTTATCTCCCAGAATTCTCTGCCAAGTGCATCGGTTTTTTTAATTCCTGTAATCATTTCATGGGCTTTGTTCCATTCTATCACCCGTCCTTCTTCATCTAACAATACAATACCATCTAATGATTGATGAATGAGAGTTCGGAATTTTTCTTCACTTTCTTCAAGAGCTTCTTTTGTCTTATAACTTGAGGAGTGTTTACTTTTTTCAGAATTTTTCTTATGGATTGCTACATCAAGGGTCAACTTTAATTCATCAATATCCCAAGGGGTTTTATTATTTTTCAGTAAATAACCATAGGGTGCAGATGCTGAGATATCTCTGATGATGGAATAATCTGAATCTTCAGTTACTTTAATCACAGGAATTATTGGAATCTCTGAGCTAAATATTTCATTTTTTATCTCATTCAAACTAAAACCGGAATAGCTTTCAGGTTCAACGAATTTTAAAAAAAAGTCAGCTTTTAATTCTTCTTCTATCCTGTTTGATTCATTATATTGGTATAGGGTTTTGGAGTTAATCACCTGGTGACCCACGGATTGGAGATATAATTTTAGATCACTAGCTGCGCCATTGATATAGTTTAATAGAATTCTAGCCAATATTTCCCCTCTTTTAGAGTAAAAAAGTCTATAAACTTACCCAATATTAATAATAATATTGATTGTTATTTTTTCATATTAATATTTTTCTAAATTTTTTTATCATATTAGCAATTTACAAGATTTTCGGTTCGCTAGTGGAATAGGATTGGATTTAAATTCAAAACAGTACTTGCCAATGATTTAAAGTGGCTGTTGATGGTTTGGGTTTGGTTGAAGATTTTGATTTTTAAAATTTTAAAAATAATAATTCATTAGGACTTCAACTGGTAGAAAACCTAGCTAAACAGATTCATGGCGATTTAAATATTGATAGGTCTAATAGCACTGAATTTAAGATTTCCTTTTTAGGAAAATAGAATTATAAGTAAATTTCAAGGATTAATCATATCTTAAGCTTTTAAATGATTTACTTGATAAATTAATCTAATTTCCCTGCATTTTTTTATAATTGGATCAATCAGTTTATAGGGGATTATATGAAACAATAAAATCTCAATTAGTAAGGATTTCTATTATCAATCATCCAATTATAAATCATCGGATGTTTTTGGAGAGATTAGTTGTTGACCGGGTCACATCTGAATATTGAACATCAGCCAACCATTTATCTTTGCATTCACACTCAAATTCTTCGGGGATTGTCTGATTGATATTGGATTTAATAATAATGTCTTTTAATTTTGAATTGCATTTTTTACAATTGTAAGGTCCTCGGCGTGTTCCAAAACCCGCAGTATCCATTATCACCGGAATTTTAACCGAACTTCGCACCTGTCGTATGGTTTCCAGGGTACTCCAGATCCAGGGGGGCTGGTAAGATCCACGCTTCCATAAAATTTCCATCAACGTTCCCTTGTGGATGGTGGATGGGCAGAAAGACACCCTGTTTACTCCAACTTTCTCAGCATACTGGGCTGATTTCACAGCATCTGCAATCGCCTCACTTTCAGAGGTTAAAACTGGTTTAACCAGTAAATAAACCTTCGTTCGCACATCAAAATCAGTTTTTAACTTATTTATGACATTCACTGCTTTTTTGAAGTCTTCACGGGTGAAACCCTTGTTAATTCTCGTCAGGCGTATGTTATCATCAGCACTTTCCAGTCCTATGGCTACTTCAAATATTTTACCTGGAATCATGGTGCAGCAGCTGTTCAAAACTTCTTCATTGATGTATTCTGGTCTGGATTCAACTACAACTTCCTCAATATCATCATATTCATTAATAATTCTGAAAATATCCTTCTGAGCTTCTTCAGGGATTTCTTCACGGTTAAGAAAGCTACCGGAAACAAAGATCTTGATGGCAGTGGGTCCATCAATAGTCTGTTTTTGGATTTGTCTTTCTAGCTGGGTTTTAAAAATTTCCACAAGTTGTGCAGCTGTAACTTCCTGAAGTGGAGAATCAGCTATGTAACTGCACATGCTGCACCCTCCAGAACCTGCCAGTGCCCAGGCACATCCTGGTGTGGGAAGTACAATGAAAATCGTGCGACCGGGTCCTGAGTACAGGAGGTCATCTCCAGACCAGCTGGCAGCCAACTGACTTGGAAGTTTTTTATCTACCTTTTTAAGGGCTTTTCTACGGATTTCCGGAAGAAGGTTATCCAGGGGTTGCTTAGTGTTCATTGCATAAAAGTTATAGAATTCCATTTATATATTATTCTAGCAGGATCTCTCCAGATGTTAATAAAGAAAAATAAAAAAGAAAAAGACTTTACAAATGGTTTTTTAAACATAATTATTGGTTTATTTAATCTTATTTAATTAGGGAAAAAATAAATCAATTTTATGGTTTAACTGGAATATAAATCAATTGAGATGGTTGTTATTGCATCGGTTTTGAATTAGGATTTATATTGGGATATTAGTCCAGAAGGCGTTAGATAACTAATATATAGTATATTAGGGAAATGAAATTGGTGTTACTATGATAGAAATCGAATTTGATTCAATGGAAGAAGCTGCAGAGGCTGTAAGGGAACTTTCCCATTTGGGAAAGGCTCGGATTGATAAAAGAACTCATCAAGAAGTTTCAAGGAAATTTTTTTTACATTGTTCCTATGAAAAGGCTTTGCATCAGTTAGATGATGCTCTAAGAATGTTTGAAGAAGATCTTGATGATGAAGATGATGAAAATCTTGTGGAATATTTGTGCATGGCGTTAACTGTTTTAAAAAGGCTTTATGAAACTGGAAGATTCAGGGAACTGGAAGAGAAGGCTTCATCTGATGTTGAGAAAAAACTATTAGAAATTGTATCAGAAATGGATTTTGAGGATAGAAATATTTCCCTCAAGTTTGAAGAGTATAAAAAACTGAGTAAAGAAGCCAATGAACTCTTTGAAAATATGATTCAATTGCCACTGGAGGAATCAGAACTTGAGGAGGATGAGGAAGAATTAGATTCACCAGTTTCAGGCAAACCAGATGAACTTCACCCTGATGATTCTTCCAAGGAGGAAAAGTCTAAGAGGGAAGATGAGAATGCTTCTGAAAATGATAATGATTCTCTGCCTCCTGGTGCCAAATATTTTAATAAAATCATAGAAATCAGAGGTTTAAAACAGTACCTGCTCAGACCTATAATTGAAAGTGTTTATTTCCACATGAAATCAGAGGATCCTTATTCTTGTTTCATGGATGGTGTATACCTTGATATAGGTCAACTACCCGATTTGTTTGATGCATCTGATTTCAGAATCAGAATGGAGTCAAATATCTATATAAAATACTTTTTGACTGTGGGAATTGAATTTATACTTCAAATGGAGGATTTCATGGAAACCCTTAATGACTTTGACATGGTCAATGAAGACGTTTTTGAAGAGGTTAAGATGGTTTCTATTATTGCAGACCAAATTCTGTCAGTTCTGGAAAAGAATAAGAAAGTTAAATACGCGAAATTTATGCAGGAAATAACTGAAAAGATCAATGGTGGTTTTTTCTGTTTTGAAGATATTGATGTTGAATTCAGTGTAGATCCGGAGTTTATAGAACTTATTATAAAAGATCTATCTAGAATTGGGTTTATAAAGACAAAGGGAAAAAAGATAATAAGGTATGCTGGAAAATAACTCACAAATATTTATCTTTTCCATGACATTTTTCTAATAACATCCCATTTTATCTTTTAAGCCTTTAAGCCTTTAAGGTATCTGGAATAATCAGCAGGTGGTTATGTTTTTTTGGATGGGGGATGTTTTTTAAAAGTCCAGGGTCAAGGAATTTCAGGATTGGGCAGGATTGGGGTTTTTTTGAAAGATTTAAAATATTCCAAGGGTGAGGGTGTGGTTAGGAAGATTAAGGTTAAATCGGTACTCAACAAACAGAAATATGCTGATGACTGGTTTTTGTCAAGTTACTCTTTAAATCCTTACTCAGGATGCTCCTTTAACTGTGTTTACTGTTACACTAGAGGAAGTAAGTATGGTGAACACCAGGCACCTGGGCTGGCTGTAAAGATTAATGCACCGGAAATACTGGTTAGACAGCTTAAAAACAGGGCTAGGAAAAGGGAATATGGTTTTATAGCTTTTGGCTCAGCCACAGATCCCTATCTTCCCTTGGAAAAAGATTTAAAACTCACCAGGGAACTTTTATTGATTATTTTAAGGTTTCATTTCCCAGTCAACCTGCTCACCCGCTCCCCTCTGATATTAAGGGATCTGGATGTTTTAAAGAAGATTGGTGAAAAGGCAGTTATACCTCCCGAACTCTTGGATAAAATGGACACTGGAGTGGTGCTTTCATTTTCTTTCTCCACCACTGATGAAAGGCTGGCCAGAATATTTGAACCTGCAGCTCCCTCACCCATTGAAAGACTGGAAACCATGAAGAAATGTAAAGAAGCAGGTTTTCTAGTGGGGGCAATTTTCATGCCACTTTTACCCTTTTTATCTGATGGCGAAGAACATCTGGACCAGATAATTCAGGATGCCAAGGAGCATGGTGCTGATTTTGTCATGGCTAGTGGTCTAACCTTATTTGGTGATAAGCCACATGATTGTAAAACCCGATACTATAAAGTTCTCCAAGAACATTTTCCTGAGCTTTTGCCTAAAACTAGGGCTATTTTTGGGAATTCTTTTGCTCCTTCAAGGAAATACCAGGGGGAACTTTACCAGAGACTGGTTAAGCTGTTGAAAAGGCACGAGATCAGTAATAGGATTTATTGAGATAATTATAGATGTATATGGAAAAATAATTTTTAACTCTATGAAATAATAACCCTATGAAATCTACTAAATAAGATTTTAAAACAGTATTTGGGTTATATTAAGCTATATAAAGCTATAGGAATAGGATCAAGGTTAAGTGTTTAATAATAGATTGTTTTAATTGTTGTAAAATTAGCTTTTATATTTATTAGCTTTTAATTTCGTTTTTAAAGAAAAATAAAAAAGAAGAGAAGTGTTATTTTAGAAACTGTCTATAACTTCTCCTAATAGTTTGATGGATTTTTCTTTGTCTGGACCGATTGGGGAACCAGCTACATACTGGGTCACACCCATTTCAGCAAGAGCTTCGATTTTTGGCACGAAGTCGGCTGGTGTTCCTACTACAGAGAATGCTTCCATTAATGCGTCGTCAACAGCTCCAATTGCTCCTCCGAAGTCTCCTTTACCTAAGAATTCTCCGAATTTGGCACCGGTATCAGGGGCTAGGCCGTGTCTTTCGAACACTGGTGGTGGTGATCCAGCAGCAATGAAAGCAACCACAATTTTGGCAGCTCCCACAGCTTTGGCAGCGTCGTCATCTATGGAACAGCAAGTGTAGGCTGCAACATCCACATCAGCCATGTCTTTACCTGCAGCTGCAGCTCCTTCTTTTATGAGTGGCACGGCTGCTTCAAAGTCTTTAGGGTTGGATGCGTTAATTAATGCACCGTCAGATACTTCTCCAGCGGTTTTTAACATCATTGGTCCCTGTGCACCCATGTAAATAGGGATTTTTTCCTGGACTGCTTTAACACCCATTAAACTAGCTCCGCTTTCAGTTTTTCCACCTGCGAGGAGAGTTTCCATCATGGCAATGGCATCTTTGATGGTGGAGACCGGTTTGGTCCATTCGATTCCTAATGCATCGAAGGTTGCCTTGTCACCAGGACCGATACCTAGGGTGGCTCTTCCATTGGAGATTTCGTCCAGGGTAGCTACTGCGGATGCGGTTATGGCTGGGCTTCGCACGTAGGGGTTGGTTACACCAGGACCCATTTTAATGGTCTCGGTTCCGGCTGCAATTAACGCCAGGGTTTCGTATACGTTCTTGTTGTTGTAGTGGTCGGTGATCCATGCGTATTCAAAACCGACGTCTTCTGCTAGTTTGACAAGCTTTACAATCTTGTCTATAGGTTCATTTGGGACAAATTCAATACCAAACTTCATAGTTTATCACCGATTTAAAATCTATTACTAGTATAAAAATAATTTGTGATTCAATTCTAAAACGAAAGATTTAAATAGGTGATTAAAAGGGTTCAAGGTGGCTATCATGCGATTTATCAAATGGATTGTTCTTTATC
>JACBOA010000020.1 GCA_013403005.1 Methanobacteriaceae archaeon
TTCAAGACGTTTTTTGCATTTATAAACCAAAAAAAAACCTTAGACTTTAAGGAAGAAAATAAACAATAGAACCTTAACATTAAGTATTTAACCATATATTATGCTTCAAAACTGTAAAGTAAAAAAAACTCATGGAAGATCAAAAAAAAACTTAGAATGAAAATAAATAGATTTAAGAATTATTCAATTCTTTTTGACAAAGATTTCAAACCTATGCCAGAGCTGATGATATGTGCGACTTCCTCCGCACCAGTAAAAGTACTTATTCACAAATGGCCGAAGTAATACTGGTATGTTCAAAAATGGATTATTAAAAATAGACTTTATGATAAGTAATTCTGAAACATCCACATGCTGAAAGCGAATCCACATTCAAATTCAGTTATGATGAACTGGCTGGTTGTATATAAAAGAACTCTGCCACCAGAAATTCAGGAACTCATTCCTAGAAAAGGAGAAAAAGTAAAAAAATAAAAAAAAAACGAAGCATCTTGAAAATCCAAATTAAGGATGTATTATTAGTCAAAATTGGATGAATAGAATAAATAGAAATTAGGACATCTTTTCAATCTCTTTATCAATCTCATCCAGAGCTACTTCGGCAGCTTCATCAGCCAGAGTATCTTCTGCCTTTGAAAGTTCATCCAAGAATAGTTCCACTTCAACATCAACATCTAAGACGTCTTCCTGGTTAAATTCAACTCTTAACTCCATATCTAGAACTTCTTTTTTAGATACTTTGGAAAAAATATAGTTTTCTGCGGCTACTGCCGCAGCTTCGGAGAGTTTCTCCATTTCTTGGTCTGTGAGTTTTTTCAATCTTTTAACCTCAGCCTCATTAAAATACTAATAAAATACTAATCTCTTATCTGTTACTTCTTTAGGTAGCGACTTTAAGTATGGAATTATTTTAGACTCAAACTTTTCATCTTTTTATGTATTAATTACCCATACCCGGCTGCATCTGCATGGCATCCTGCAGGGTTTCCTGCATTTCCTTTAAGCGTTTCATAACCCTTTCTTCCTGTCGTGCCACAGTTTTTTCTCTGAGTTTAAGGGTTTCTAGTTTCTCTTCCATTTCTTCAGTTAGTTCGGCCTTGGGCATTTTAATTAACAGGTTTCCAGCAGATTTGTAAACTTCAGCATCATCTTCCACTTTTTCCAGTTCTTCTAATGCTTTTTCTGTTTCGCGTATCTGCAGATCCACACTCTGTTTCTGCATGGTTATGGCCTGTGCTTGCTGTTGCATTTGCTGGAACTGGGCTAGTTGATGTTGGATGTTCTGGGGAATTTCCATATTTATCACCTCATATTTTGTAAGTCAGTAAAAACTGTAAGTCAGCTAAAGAGTAATTTCATCTAAAAATATTTCTATTTTTTTTATATGATTGTTTTTTTATTTTAAATTCGGATTTTTATTTCCAAATAGTGATTTATCTTCATTTATCTAATATTATATGTTTAATTTAAGATCCTGATTATTTTACCTAATATTATTTGTTTAATTCAAGGACTTGCTGGGAAAGTATAACCCATCTGAGGTAGGAATTGATTGCTGCTCTCATGGATGCAGAATCCTGTGCCTTGATGTCAATCGTGAGTGTTTTATTTTCACAATTAATTTCAGTTATGGTTCTCTCTGAGGGGGAATCACTTATCTCAGGATGGATTGCAGAGAAGACAATTTCAGCTTCTTTTTCAGAGTCAAATTCTATTTCAAGCTGAGTTTCAACTTCTCTAAGAGGTTTTTTAAGAGTTTTCATCTTTTCATCTTTTACTATTCTCATCTTCCAATTTACACTGATGTAAGTAGATGCGTGGCCCGCATGGCTTACCACTTGCATCAAAAAATTCCATCACCGGGGTAGATTTTTTCTGGTGGGTTCTGATGATGAGTAGATTACAATCAGATTTTACTTCCCGATATTTGAGTTTCTGTTTCTGCTTAAAAGACAGTTTTTCGTAGTAATCAGATCTCGATTCTTCAAGGGGAATACCAAAAATCCGGCTGATGATCTTCTCTAATTCATCTACTTGACATCGAAGACGCAGATCATCCTTCACTATCCTTCCTTTGGAAGGTGAGAAATCCACACTTATTTTTAGGGTAGCGAATAATTCTCCATCCCTGTAAACTTCCATACCATTGGGATTTCCATCTCTTTCTGATACCACTGCCACCTGGTTGGTTCCCATTTCACCGGCCTTCAAAAAGACATCACGCAGACTCATCTTGCCCCGGTTAATGCAACGAGCTTTTAATACCTGTTCTAATCCTCGGCAGAATGTTCTTGTTCTCTGGGATGGTTTTCGAGAAGTGGTGATTAACATACAATGATACGAAACTTTACTGGGAAATTTAATCTTGAAAGGATGTCTGCAGCAAAATATGCTGAATGCAGATCTATCCGGGTTAATCTTCTTTTAGATATTTTATTCTTTTAAATACTAGCTACCCTAAAACTTTTAACTTATCGAGCTTTTACAACCCGTTTAACAGGTGGTATCTCTTTGAAAAGAATCCTGTATCTGCAGCTGGGACATTTGGATTCTGTGTATCCTTTGATATCCACCAGTGTCCCGCATTTTGCACATTTATACAATTATAAACCTCCAACAATCCTCTTAATGTTTCTTGCGGCGGTTTTACCCATGGGGGTGTGGGGTAGGTATGCTCCGCCTGTGAATACTGCACCGCATTTGCGGCATTTCCAGATTCCTGCAGCCTGTCTTTTAACTCCAGGTCGATCACATTGAGGGCAGATGTGATTCTTTTTCATGTTTTCTTCAATGGATTTTACGGTTCTCTTTGCTTTCCTACCGTATCTGGCTCCGAATCTGCCAGTTATACCTACTTTTTTAGTTCTTGCCATAATTATCACCTTATTGTTGTTAAATTTGATTTTTTCAAGGTTATTTTTTAGTTATTGAATCAGGGTGGGTGTTTAAGTGAGTATAGTTTATTATCAAATTGAATTAGTTGAATTAGGGGGTTGTTTGAAAGTTAGATTCACTCCAATCAACCCTATATACATTTTCGATTTTTCAATAAAAAACCAAACTCGTCTTCGTAAAAAAATCCACCATGAATTAAGCTTGTGGAAGGTACTTTCGAAGTTCTTCCGTCTTGGTCTGGGCTATTCCAATGGCCTTCATGATTTCTTCACGGGTAAATGGAACTGATCCGCCTTTCTGAGTAGCACAGACCGTGCCATCAGCCCGTACACCTATGGATATGCGGGCATCTAAAACATCATCTTCCTCCAGGGAAGGGTCCACTACCAGTTCCCCACCGATCTTGGCCATGGTACACATGAGTGGTTGTTCCTTGAGGGGTATGGGAATCATTTTTTCATAGTCAATTACGATTTCATCATCTTCAATGGTGGTGCTGGGGACCTTAGCATCCATTAGGGCTGCTACACTGCCTAACACTGCTGCGTCAAATAGGTTGCCATCGTAGTCCAGAATGTGCAAGTCTAGGAATATCATCCACACCTTCTTCCCTGGAATGATGACCAGTTTTTCCAGGTCAACTACTTCCCCTTCCCTAATGCAACGGTCAGTTACCCGGGCCAGTTCCACAGAACGTTCATCTGGGGGGCCTGGTTCGAAGTTTGGTGCTGCCATGGGTACCAGTTCAGAATTGGTTATTAAAACACCCACATTGGGTGTGTCAGGGAATGGTTCGCCTATCTGGGGCTTGGCACCCACTATGATCTGGGTATTGCCCAGTTTAACCTTGGCTGATCCTTCCGCTTTTTTAATTATGCCTGTTTCCAGGCTAATTTCCCGGTACTGGTCCAGGGCCCTTCCATCTGGTCTTTCTCCATTTTTGATGAGGTTGGTGATACTTTCTTTTATGATCTCGGGGACTATGCTCTGCACCATTCTAATCACCGCCGTATCTGTTTTTTATGGCGTTTTTCTGTTCTTCACCTATGATCTGGCATCCTTTTATGGCCAAATCCAGGGCCTGTTCATACTCTTCAGAGGTGAGATGTCCATCCATCTGGAGCAGGGTTATATCCCCAGTTCGGGGCATCATGGCTATGGGCATGTCTGCTTCTCCTTCTTTGTCCTCCCACTCAGACAGGTCCATTATTACCTGTCCATCGGATTTACCTGCTGCGCAGGCTGCCACCATATCTCTCATGGGTATACCTGCATCTGCCAGTGCCACGGATGCTGCGGTGATTCCTGCACATCTAGTCCCCCCTTCAGCCTGCAGTACTTCAATGAATATGTCGATGGTTGATCTGGGGAATTTCTCCAGGAATACTGCAGGGTTTAGTGCTTCGGCAGTGAGTTTGGATATTTCCACTGATCTGCGGTCTGGTCCGGGTCTTTTCCTGTCCTCCACTGAGAATGGTGCCATGTTATACCTGCAGCGCAGGATGGCCATGTTGGGTTTTAATAACCTGCGAACATGCAATTCTCTTGGACCGTAAACTGCTGCCAGTACTTTGTTATCACCTATTTCCACATAGGCTGATCCATCTGCTCTTTCCAGGATTCCTGCCTCAATTTTCAGGGGCCTCAGTTCATCAAAGGCCCTTCCATCAGGTCTTTTTTTAGTGGTGGAAGTTGTTAAACTCCCTTTATTACTGTTTCCCATTAATTTACTGGTTAGAATAATAATCACCCCTTTATTGGATTAACTCTTCTTCAAATTCTTCTTCTTTCTCTTTTTCTTCAGTTTTCTTTCCAAGTAGTTCCAGTAGCATGTCTCTAATTCGATCAGTGAGTCCGGAGGTGTGTGCTTCATCTTCTATGGTTTTAACAACTTTTTGCACCACTCTTTCCATTTCTGGTTTTCCTTTAACCCAGACCACGCCATTTTGACCCACAACTACTTCACAGTGGGTTTGGTCTTTGATCATGTTGATCATGGATCCTTTTTTACCTATGAGTCTTGGAACTTTGGTGGGTGTGATGTAGATGAGTATTCCTCCCCGGAATTTACCAAGTCCTCTGCCTTTAAGGCCCAGTTTAACCTTTTTTACCTCATCAACATCAACCACTCTCAGGAATAGAACATCTCCCAGATCGAATGCTCGATTTAATTCTCTTTTTTCCTTACCGAAAACTTCGGCTGCAGGGAGAATTCCAGAGTAAGGTGAGTTGATGTCCAGGTTCCACATGGAGAATCGGATGTCACTGATTTGTCCAATGACCACATCTCCTCTTTTAGGGATATATTTACTCTGTAAGGGTATAACACTAATTTTTTTGTCTCGAACAGCCACCAGGCCAACCAGAGAAGAGCATACTTTGTCTTCTTCCTTGAATGTTCCTCTCCCCGAGTGATAATCCCCTTCTGCCAGTACTTCACCTGGAACTACAATCTGTTTATCTTCTACTAATAACACGTTATGCCTCCTTTATAGGCTAAATGAGAAGTTTCATTTTAAGAGTTTGGTTTCCGCCTTTCCATGGGTAAGCTCGGAGAGTTTCTGATAGAAATTATCCTGCATACCTCCCGGAATTTCCACTACTGCAACCCATGATCCATCTGGTTGCCATTCTTCTTGGAGGGTTTTTCCAAATTCAGGTATGATTCCATAAACCCTTCCTGTATCTTCTCCAGGGATGTGGATGGCAACTTTTACCTTTTCCAGTCTAATGGGTATCAGTCTACGGATGGCCTTTAGGGTGATATTAACCTGCTCATCCACGCTTTTAAAGGGATCTGCCCTGATTTTAGCCTCTTCCATGGCTATTTCGATTCTTCTTGCAGGGTGAGGGAGTTTAGTTTGTGGATTTATTGCTTCTCGGGCTATTTTATCCACGATCATCCTTCTTTTTTCCTCCTGCATATCCCTTCGCTGCTGGGCTGTCAGTTGCACTTGTCCTTTACGAATTATGGTGGCAGCGGCTTCCAGGGGGTCGGTAGTGTGGAAGGCCTTATTCATGGCCTCTTCAGATGCTTTATCCCCCTTTTTTGCATCCTTGAAAACCTCTTCTACAGCCAGTATATCTTCAATCTTAATATCTTCTCCCCGTTTAAAATCAGATGCTAGATCTGGATCTACAAAAATCTCAAATCGTTCCCCGTAATATTCCAGGCGGGCAATAACGGCATCTTCCAGGGCTATCATAAATTATTCCTCTTCTTCCTCACCTTCCTTGGATTTGCGTAGAAGAAGTTCCTCAACATGTTCTTCTATCTCGTCTTCGGTGAGCTTCCGATATTTATGAGTGGACTCTTCTATAACGGCAATTTCAACACTTTCTTTGGTGGTTTTACCCTCGGTTGCTTCATAAATCGCATCTAATGCCAGTTCCAGGGCTTGATTGAGTTTCATGTCTTCACTGTAATTTTTCTCAAAGACTTCCATGGCCATAGCCCTGCCAGCACCGATAGCAGTTGCCTTGTATTCAATTAGAGCACCACTGGGGTCTGTTTCAAAGAGTCGGCATCCATTATCCTTAACTCCTCCAATTATCAGTGCAGAACCGAATGGTCGTACTCCTCCATGTTGGGTGTACATCTGTTTCAGGTCACAGATCTTTTTAGCCAGCATCTCCACTGGTATGGATTCGTTGAAGGTGATCTTGTTGATCTGAGACTCCATTCTGGCCTGTTCAATGAGTTTGCGGGCATCAGCCACTAAACCTGAGGTGGCTGCTCCTATGTGTTCATCGATCTGGAATATCTTTTCAATGGAGGTGGGTTCCACCAGTTTGCTGCTGGGTCTTTTATCTACCACCAGCACAATCCCCTCGGATGATTTCACTCCTAATGATGTTGTACCTCTTTTTACAGCTTCTCTAGCATATTCAACCTGGAATAACCTTCCGTCTGGGCTGAAAATAGATATACCTTTATCATATCCTGCTGCTGGGAACGGTTGCATATATTATACCTCTTTCAAATTTTTTTTAGATAAAATAATGAATCTAATTAGTAACAGTTTCTAAAACCATTTATACATTTTAATCATTTGCTGGTTTCAATTTAATAAAGTTTGTTATTGCTCCTTTGATGGTTCCGGATATTCCTAGAGTCATGAAAACAACCCTCTTCCCCCTGAAACTGGTAATTGTAGGAATCAAAGCCCTGGTAGCTTCAATTTCATCCCTCCTGCATCTGATAATCCCTTTTATAGTAATTTTATCATCTGATGGACAATTCCACACCTTAATAACCCATAATCCCATTTTACTGGTACCACACGCACCGTAAAGATCGTTAGATGCATCCTGAACCAGTTTGATGATATCCTCCTTTTCTAATGGAATTTCTGAGTAGGCCTGAAATGCCAGGTATCTCTTTTTATCCCTTAAATGGGAGGGTAATATTTTAAGTTTCATAAACCCCATTATCTCCTCTCTAATTTCAAAACTGACATATCCAAATATTATTTGAACATCATTCTCTGATTAAACGTACCCCCTGAACTATGACCTGATCCCTGATTCTATTTCTATCAATAATCTTTTGAGGAGTTGTTGACAGAGCTTCGTTTGCCTCATTTTTGGTCATTCCAAAACAAGAGGCCAGGGCAATTACATCCCGTGGATTTCTAAGATCATAAATAGATTCAGCCCCACTGGTGATGATTACAGGAAACTTGTATTTACGATGCAACTTCACAATGGAACGGAACTGGCTTAGAACCCGGTGACGTTGATTTGGTCTGGTTAAAAGATAATATTTAAGGTTCAACTCTATAGCAACCTGATTTTCAGCTGCTTTAGTGGCTAAAACATGATTTATACCAGCATCATATCGGCTGCGGTAGGGGTGGCATAAAATGTCAATTCGGGGGTCCTCAGTGGCTGCTCTGTTGACTTTAAGGTCACCACCATGGACCAGGATAACATCAGACCTTTTTCTAAACTTTTGAACCTGTTTTTTAAGATCTGAAGGATTCTTGGCCAGAATTTCTACACCGATGAGCACAGATAACTGTTTATCCTGTTTGAACTGTTTCAAATTCTTTTTAATACTTTTAAAAGCTTCATACTGGTTTTTACAATCAGATGAGTGTGAAGTTTGAAAATTTTCCAAAGAAATTTTCTTAGAATCTTTGAAATGGGTGCTACGAGAATTTTTAGAAGAATATCCTGATGATTTTCCAATAGAATGCCTTTCATAATTGGAAACAGAATCTCGAGAAGGTATTATCAGAGCCATGCCCTGGTAGCCCATTTTTCCAGCTTCCATGGCTAATAAAGGTTCTGCGCGGATGTGAAAATCAAAAAACATCCTAACACCTGTCATCCTTGAACAGCTGTCGGGCCACTTTGATGGCCTCTTCTTTGCGAGAGGGATAGGCGGCTATTTTTAGTTTTACATGGATAGCATCGCCGTGGTCCACCAGTTTCATTTCTTCCAGGAAGGCACGCTGTTTATCAAATCTAAGAAAAAGGTTTCCTCTCTCATCAATCCGGTCTTCAAGCTCCCTCAACATCCTTTTTTTAGCTGAAGGTTTGAGTGAATTTAGTTTCTCCAGGAATTGTTTTATTTCCCTTTTTTTGGTGATTTTTCCCTGGAGAATGATAACCTGATTCTTATGGTATCCTTCAGTGATTTCCTTTTCAATCTGGGCTGTGGGGAGGAGGTTATGTATAGCCTCCCTCACCTTCTCTTCGTTCTCAGTTGAATAAACGAATGCCCGGTAGGAGAGGTTATGTATCATTACCTTAATTTCTCCGCTCCTTTACCTTTATTGCGAAGACCCCTGTTTTTCTTACCTTCACTGGTCAAACCACGATATACTCGTCCAGTATGGTGTTTTTCACAGATCCAGTTGATTTTAGGATCGTTTTTTATGGACGGGTGGTTAGGATCCACCAGAATGACTTCGAAGAATTTGAATTTTCCATCTTCCCATAGCCAGTATGAGTTTAAAACTTCCAAGTTAGGGTATTTTTTAGCTACTCTTTCTTCAGCAATGCGCTGAATGGATTTTTTAGGAGTAATCTTCTTAACACCCATCCTTTTCGGCCGACGACCAGCAGTGAAACGACTTTTTCTCCTTCCACCACGACGCACCCTGGTTCTGACAACTATGTATCCTTTTTTGGCTTTGTATCCCAGAGATCTTGCCCTGTCAAGCCGGGTTGGTCTTTCTATTCTCTTAATTACACTATCTCGTCTCCATTCAGGAGCTCTCTCTTGCATTAATTCTTTTACGTAAGATTCGTCTGGATTTTTCCAGGCTTCTTTTATATAATTGTACATTAAATACACCTCTTTTTGTTCAGCTTTTCGCCACATCCATGGGACCGGGTCCCAAAAAAAGTAGGTAATTAACACGCCAGATTGGCGATAACACAATGTTGATCACATACCCTTAAAAAGGTTGTGCTTGATTTTGCTGATGCATTTAGTGTCTTTAAAAATAGCTAAAAAATAGCTCAATGGAAAAAAATAGGATTTATGAGTTTATAATAATATAAATTTAATAAAAATCAATTAATGGAAATCTTGACCATAAAATACCAACTATTCTTAAAAATATAAGGCCTAAAAGATTCACCAAACTTTTTTACCCATATTAAACTATTATTTTAATAATTCAGTGCTTTTAATTGGATAATGTTTATTTTGATTATTCTAATTGGAAACTTTCCCCCATCCCTAGAATAACTACATTCATATTAGATTCTGACTTATCCTGGTTTTGTTCAATTTTTTTCTTAAATTGCTCAGGATCTGCGTCTTTTTGATGCATGGGGATGATTGTTTGAGGATTAATGGTAAGGGCAGCTTTTATTGCTTCATCCACATCCATGGTAAAAACACCTCCCATGGGCAACAAAGCAACATCAACCTGCGGGAAGTCATTCATTTCAGGTATGAAGTCTGTATCTCCAGCATGATAGAAAGTAAATGAATTAAAGGTGAATATATAGCCCACTCCATCACCTTTATGGTGCAATTTTCTGGTGGAATTTCCTTCTGGAGTATTGTAGGCATTGACAACTTTCACATTGATTCCATCAATTTTTAATTCATCTCCAGGTTTAACCTTCTGGAAATTTCCCCCAATCCTATCCTGACATTTCTCCGGAGCTAAAATAGTTGTATCTGACTTTTGAATCTGGGAGAGTGCCTCTTCTTGGAGATGATCCATGTGATGATGGGTTACCAGAACAATATCAGCCCTTTCTTTTAATTCTGATTTTGGTATTTCCTGATTTTCTAAGTAACCAGCATACCCGGGGTCAATATGTATAACCTTATTATTGGCTTTTATTTTAAACCAGGAATATTTAGACAAGCATTTGATAGATACAGACATTTATTAATCTCCTTTTAAAAATAAATTTGGCCAATTTTCCCTGATTATAACTTGAAAACTAGCCATGCCAGTAAAATGTTAATCTTTTTTGGATCATATAATTCCATTTATTTATCTGAGAACAAATTTTATGCGGATCAAATAGACTTCACTTGTATAGTAATCGTTAAATCAGTGCCTAAATGTAAATTAACCTCTAATAACACTTTTTTAGGTAAGTTACTAAGTTTTTTCAAATTCTGCTTTTTCTTTGAAGCTGATCTCAAATTTTGTTCCTGCAGTTCTATCCAATTTTATGTTGGCACTGATTTGTTCGGATAAACTGTAGATTAACATTAAACCCAGTGAATCTGATTTTTTAGGGTCGAATCCTTCTGGGAGGCCAATTCCGTTATCACTGACTGTTAATTTTAATTTCTTTTCCCCATTTTCAGTGTAAGGATGGAAATCCACCTTTATTTCACCAGTTTTATCCCCGGGGAAGGCATATTTTAAACAGTTGGAGAGTAATTCTGTGATTATTAAACCCAGGGGAATGGCTGTGTTTACATCTAGCATAACCTCATCCACGTTGACATCCATTTTCACACGTTTAGGATCTGCAGAGTAGCTGTAGAAAAGGTTATTAGCCAAGTTGTTTATGTATTCACTGAATTCTATTCTTTTAAGATCACTGGATTGATAGAGGCTTTCATGAATCATGGCCATGGATTTGGCACGGTTTTGACTATCTTTAAATATATCCCGGGCAGCTGTATCCTTAATGTATCGTGATTGTAGGTTGAGGAGGCTTTGAATTACCATTAAATTATTTTTCACACGGTGATGGATCTCCTTCATCATGAGATCCTTCTCTTTCAAGGATTTTTTCAGTTCTTCTTCCAGTTTCTTCCGTTCAGTGATGTCTCTGGCCACCAGCTGAACAGCCTGCTGACCATTATAAGTTATAGGAGCATCCCCCACCTCAATATATTTCACCTGACCATCTTGAGAAATTATTTTCTTTTCAACGAAACCTAACACTTTCCTTTCAACCAGAACTTTATTCCAACGCTTTTTAGCCAGTTCAACTGAATCCGGATGGTAGAAGCTGAAAATATTCTTACCTAAAAGAGCATCAGGGTTATCAAATCCGTATATTTTGGCTGAGGCCTTGTTGGCAAAAACAATATTCTCACCAATCACCACTAAAATTGCATCTGGAGAAAGTTCTGATAAATTTTTATAACGTTCTTCACTTTCACTGAAATCCTTTTCAACTCTTTTAAGTTTACTTATATCCTGTATTGCAATTAAACGTCCTTTAAATTCATTATTATCGTATAAAAGTGTGCTTTGGACTCTTATCCAGATGTTGAAGGGATCTCCAGCATATACTACTGATTCTTCCTCTGGGTTCTGGTAAAATTTCATTAAATCTGGTAAGTTGTCCATTAGTTGTGTAAAATGCTTACCCACATCACTGGTGGTAATTCCAATCATTTCCGCAGCAGGGTTAACATCAATCAACTTATCTTCTTTATCAAAAACCATGAACCCGTTTTTAATGGTGTTAAAAAGTGTTTCATAAGCGATAGGCCTTATTCCCAGTAAAGAAAATTTGAAGATTGACACTGCCATGAGGAATCCGGAAATGGTAAGTCCAAAGGGAGTTACGTCTAATCCAGGGATGCCAAGGATATCTGTATTGTACAATACACTAAAAACCAGGGGGATGAATCCGCTGAGTAAGAGTATCAGAATTTGATTATGGTAAATGCGGGGTGATTTCATTAATAATCGCAGTAAGATGACAAATCCCAGTATTAAGAGTAGGAAACTGTAGCCAATGTTTATCCAATAGCCCAGTCCATGGGCATAAATCAAAAGTGCCCCGGTTGCATCAGATGTGGGAGTGATGCTGGGCCAGATGAGTCCGTGGAAATTATTGGTGAATGCCAATACTATAATTACCAGGGGTAGAATCATGAGGGTCCCGATATTAGCAGGTTTAAGGTATTTTCCGTATTGCCCATATTCTAAGATTAAAATGAACCATAAAGGGGCAGCAGTGGCCACCCCAATATAACTTATTTGTATCCAGAATACTTTAGCCCCAAAATCAGAGCTCAGAAATTCCAGGGCAGAACCCAAACACCAGAAAAACACAGAAAACATTAGAAGAGAGAAATAGAAATACAAATTGGAAGAACGCTTCCTCAGACTATAAATCGCCAAATATAATAATATTAGGGCACTAATTATTAAAATAATGCCTAAAACAAGTTGCTGAGCAGCCATGTGAATCAGTCCCTATTAATATTCAACAAATATAAATCAAAGCACTTATACTTATTTGTATCTATTCTGCTAAGATATTATTTTTTTCCATTTTATGGAACTAAAGTTTATGGGTGTTGGACTGTTCATCAAAATTTTTAAATTCTTTATTATGGTCTTTTCACCATACTAGTCTCTCAAAAATAATTCTAAAACTTAAAATATCGCTTATTTGACAATTTAATTTATATTTTCCCATATTTTTTAATTATATTAATTTGAGTCATATATTATCGTATATTTCCTAGAATTTCAATTTTTTTATATAGAATCCAGTGCCAAATTCAATTTTAATACATTAACCATCCTGCCACCACCTAGTAATGGATATTCAATATTATCATTTATTATTTTAATGATAACTGATTTGTCTAATGCCCTGGAACTGGATATGCGAGAGGCTTGTAACATAGCAGATTCAACACTTATATAAGGTTCAAGACCACTACCTGAGGTGAGAACTATGTCCGCAGGAACAGTCTCATTATTATTCAATCCATTTTCTTGTCTGAATTCCATCAACGACTCCTTAACGCGGATAGTAAGTTTTTTATCATTAGGAGCTAAATTAGAACCACTGGAATTAGAGGCGTTATAATCAACTGCAGAAGGCCTTCCATGAAAATATTTAGGACTCTGGAAATTTTGACCAATAAGATTGGATCCAATAATTCTACCATCTGATTTAATGAGATTCCCATTGGCCTGTTCTGGGAATATGATCTGAGAGATTAAGGTCATGGAAAGTGGGTATATTAAACCCAAAAGAATTGTAAGCAATAGAAATAAATATATTGACCTTTTGATTTCTTTCATCTTCAATACCTCTTAAGCATTTATCCATGATATTTGGAAGGGGCAGTGATTGATTACTATGTACGTATCAGTCCAATGAATTCAACAACCATATTGATAAGTTTTATGCCTATAAATGGAAAAATTAACCCTCCAAATCCATAGATAGCAATATTTATGGCCAGCATTTTTGGAATTGATGAATAATGACGATATTTAACACCCCTAAGTGCTAAGGGTATTAGTAAAGGAATTACAACAGCATTAAAGATAACTGCTGATAAAATAGCACTTTGTGGTGGATAAAGATCCATAATATTGAGACGACTCAACGTTGGTTCTGCTGCCATAAAAAGAGCAGGTATAATGGCGAAATATTTAGCCATATCATTGGAAATACTAAAAGTAGTGATTGCACCACGAGTTATAAGAATTTCCTTACCTATCTCCACCACGTCCAGTAACTTTGAGGGTGAAGAATCCAGATCAATCATATTGGCAGCTTCCCTGGCGGCTGCAGTTCCTGAACTCATGGCTATGGCCACATCCGCCTGAGCAAGAGCCGGTGCATCATTAGTACCATCACCAATCATAGCCACCAAATTTTGATTTTCTCCAGCCTGATACTGTTTAATAACCTCCAATTTCGTTTCAGGCAACGCCTTAGCTATATAGCCATCCAAACCTGCCTCATTAGATATGGATTTAGCTGTTAATTCATTATCTCCAGTTACCATAATACTTTTAATACCCATTGTTCTTAAATGTGCTAGTCGTTGAGCAATGTTCTTTTTTAACACATCTTTTAGCCTTATAACCCCTAAAACTTTCTCTTTATTAGCTACCACCAGAGGTGTGTCACCCTTGCGAGCCACATCCTCAGTAATCTTAACTAAGCCAGAAGGCATTGCAACTCCATTTTTTCGGACGTAATTTTCAATAGCAAGAGTATCTCCTTTTCTAATCTCGCATGAGGCGAAATTAACCCCACTCATACAAGTTTCTGGAGAAAAAGGTAAGAATTCAGATTCAGCAGGTGTCACAGGCTCAATATTATTTTTATTCAGTATTTCACGGGCCAATTTAACAATACTCTTTCCTTCTGGTGTTTTATCTGCCAATGATGAAATATATGCGGCTTCGGTAAGTTCTATTAAATTAGAATTTTCTGCAGGAATGAATTCCGTGGCTCTTCTGGTTCCCACAGTGATAGTACCAGTTTTATCAAGTAAAACCACACTTACATCTCCAGCTGCCTCCACAGCTCTACCGGAAAGTGCAATGACATTATGATCATGAAGTCTGTCCATCCCAGCAATCCCAATGGCTGGTAATAATGCTCCAATGGTGGTGGGCATGAGACATACGAGTAATGCAATTAAATCAGTGCCTGTAGTATTAATACCCACATAATCAGAAAAGACTGGAAGAGTAAGAACTACCACTAAAAAAACAGCAGTTAATCCTAGAATAAGAATTTCCAGAGCTTTTTCGTTAGGTGTTTTCTCACGGGTGGCACTTTCTACCATGCTGATCATTTTATCTAAAAAGGACTCACCAGGGTTCACTGTTATCTTGATTTTCACTTCTCCTGATACTAATTTAGTTCCACCGGTAACACCACTACGATCACCTCCAGATTCTCTTTTCACAGGAATTGATTCTCCAGTTACTGTGGATTCATCTACTAAAGCTGTGCCTTCAATAATGTCCCCATCATCGGCTATAACTTCTCCCTCGCCCACGCAAATAATATCCCCCTTGACTAGTGAATCGGAGCTAACAGTTTTAATACTTCCGTCTTCCAAGATTTTTCTGGCTTTGATTTCACTTCTGGCTTTTTTTAACGATTCTGCACGGGCTTTACCATGGATTTCAGCTAATGCTTCTGCAAAATTAGCGAAGATTACAGTGAACCATAACCAGAGACTTACCTGAATGTCAAAAGAATAATCAACTCCAATAAACAGCTTATAGATGGTGATGATAACCGTGGCTAAAGCACCCATTTCTACAATGAAAATAACCGGGTTTCTGAAAACTTTCAAGGGGTTCAATCTTATTATTGATTCTTTTAGGGCCAAAGTTGCTTTTTCCCTTTCAAATATCCCAGCTTCTTTTACCATTGCGCATTCCTCAGAATTTGCTTTGATTAATCTCTCTGTTTATTGAATCCAGCATATTTTTTTATTATTTCTCTTCTCGTTTTTTATTACTAATTAACTGTCAACAGGAAATGATCGAGTATAGGACCTAGTGCAAAAACTGGGAAGAAAGTTAAAACACCTACAATAAATATCACTGCTGCTAGTAAGAGTGCGAAAAAGACGCTTGTGCTGGGGAAATTTGCTGATGTTGCTGGTAAGATTCCTTTTTTGCTCACGGAACCTGCGATGGCAAGTGCCAAAATCAAAGGTACGAATCTTCCAATTAACATGGTTAGGGCTGTGATCAGGTTATAAAAGACTGTATCCACGTTTAAACCACTGAAAGCAGATCCATTGTTCCCAGTAGTAGAAGCGAATGCGTATATGATCTGAGTCAGTCCATGGGGAGGATAGTTCGCATGGGAAAGGTTAACAGTGACCAGGATGGCTATGGCTGACATTACAAGTACAACTGAGGGAGGGAGTAAAATTGCCACCACTGTTAATTTCATCTGTTCCGGTCCCAACTTTTTACCCAGATATTCTGGGGTTCTGCCAATCATAAGACCCGATATGAACATGGTCAAAATAACATAAAATAATATGCCAATCAATCCAGAACCAACTCCTCCGAATATCACTTCACTGCTTGCAATGTTAAAAAGGTATACAAGTCCGGTGAGTGGCATGGAACTATCAAACATGAAATTAACCCCACCATTGGATACAGCTGTAGTTGCTGACCCCCACAACACCGAAGAAGTTACACCAAATCTTAGTTCTTTTCCCTCTAAATTCTGTCCAGAAACTCCTATACTGGCCAAATTAGGGTTTAATATATTCTCTGCCCATAGAGCAACACCTAAACCCAGGATAAAGATTATGAAAATAGCCATAAACAGGGATAAACCCTCTTTCAGATTCCGGACCATAAATCCAAAGGTGAAAATTAAAGAAATAGGTAATAAAAGTATGGATAGAGATTCTATGAAATTACTAATGTAGTTAGGGTTTTCGAAGGGATGTGCACTGTTGACATTGAAAAAACCACCACCATTGGAACCTAACAATTTTATGGCTTCCTGTGAGGCTACAGGTCCCATTGATAATTGTTGCACTCCCCCCTCGATTGTTACTGCAGTAATAGAGGGATTTATGGTTTGCACCACTCCCTGGGAAACTAGCAATAGTGCTAATAGGACAGAAATAGGTAGCAAAACATATAAAATAATTCTAGTAATGTCTACCCAAAAGTTTCCCAGATTATCTGATTTATTGTTAGTAAATCCTCTAATTAAAGCTAGTAACGTGGCAATTCCCACAGCAGCGGATAAAAAATTCTCCACAGTCAATCCCATCATCCGGGAAAGGTAACTCATGGTGTTCTCTCCACTGTAGGATTGCCAGTTAGTATTGGTGACAAAAGAGATGGCAGTGTTTAAAGCTGTATCCCACCGAACACTTGGCAAATTATCAGGATTTAAAGGCAACCAACCCTGCAGGATAAACAGAACAAATAAAAAGACAATCCCGAGAAAATTAAAAACTAATAAAGAATATGCATATTCTTTCCAATCCATCCCTTCATCTTCATCAATATCACATATTTTATATACAAATTTTTCCACTGGCTGAATAATTGGCGATAAAATAGTTTTTTTACCAGTGAAAATTTTGAACATGTATTTACCTATTAAAAAAGCTAAGGGGATTAATATAACGAAAAAAAGTATCAAATAGACTATTTCATAAGTAATTAATATGCGCCCCCAATGTAATTTCTCATTACCTTATTTTAATTTCTTTTTGTTATCATTTATAATGATAGGTGTTGACCTTTTAAAGACCCTGGCAAACCACTTAAACCAACTAAAAAAATATAGGGCTTATTAAAAAACAGGGGATTTATTATATTTCTGAAGATGGGTTAAACTATCTTCAGAGTATTGAATTGATTTTTAAAAAAGTAAAACTATGGAAATGAAAAGGAAGAAAATAAAACAGCGAAAAAATCTTGCCAAATCTTTTTTTTAGAGTGGAAATAATGAATTAAGAAATAATAAATAATTAAGAAATATGGTTTATATCCTCTTAATTTTCAAGAAATAAGATTACTTGTCTATTTTTTCACAATTATCTGATGAAGGATTATATAAAATATATTTCTTCAATTTCGTTAATCTATTGTTCGTTAATCTATAGTAGTTCGAACTGTACTGATATCCTCGGTGGATGTAATTCCAGCTCCCTTGATTTTGGGAATGGAAAAGGATATGGAAATAGTGGAAGGATAACTGACTGTTTGGCTAGACACTGTTTGCCCATCAGAAAGGATATGCCACATCCAACAATGTCAGAAGTTCGTTCATAACATATCCTCTGACAGATTAAAGACAGCAGATTAAAGATAGGTTAAGTTTTATACAACCTAAAGCTAACTCAGTGCTTAAAAACTAATTCTTCATCTATTTTAGGCTATAAATTCAAAAAAAATGAAGGGATTATTCTGTAATGTCATAGAGTATTTTCATGGCTTTGGTGAATGGTGGGTTGCCTGAGGTTAAAAGAACCACTCTTAGGACGTCTACAATCTCATCCCTAGTGATATCAAATTCCTTCATGGCACTCATCATCTGTTTTTTCATTGCCCTATCATCAGAGGCTGCAGCAGTTATTCCGAGTGCAATCAGCTTCTGTGTACGGTAATCTAAGACTTTACCTGTGTATGCCGCTTCATTCAACTCAACTACTGCTTTAAAGATATCAGGATAGTCCTTTTTAACATGAGCCATTCCTTTACCATAAAAAACATCTTCTTTCATCTTTTACATCCCCCTTAAATGTTAATTAATTTATTTTATCGTCTTTAATTAATATATACTTATCCAAAACCTTTATTAGACCATTAGGGGAATTAAATCTTTCTTCAAAAGAATATGAATAATCTTCTAATTAAACTCTAGAGAAACATATGTCCATGATTACCGCAAACTACAATTTCTTTAATTAAGAAATAAATTCAGAAGATTAAATTAAGGATTAAATCAGGTTATGGAATGTGCAAAAAATTACATATATTGATGATTACAGTACTGCTTTTAAGCGGATTTTTCCTGGAATCAGATTGTGTATTTGGACAAGAAGAACTAGTATCCCATGTCAAATACATATCAACGGATATTGGTCCCAGACCTGCGGGTTCTCCTAATGAAGAAAAAACAGCACAATATCTCTCTGATCAATTTAGAAAAAATAACCTTAAAACGGAAATGAAACAATTTAAATATTTTTCATTGAATTCAGAGGACATAAAAACATCATATAATGTCATAGGCACCATAGAAGGCATTTCTAATAAGGAAATTATAATTTGCGCGGATCTTGATACAGTACAAGATTATATGCTAGGACAATACACATCTGGTGCCAATGACGATGCAACTGGACTGGCAATTCTCATAGGCCTAGCCCAAAAATACAAAAATAAGAAGCCTTTCTACACCATAAAACTTATTGGTTTCGGTGCCAGTGAAGATAGTTTCACATTTCCATTAATAACCCCTAAAAGAACAAATTTATCTCCGGATGCTTATTATCAAATAGTTTATCTTCCTTATCTTGTTGGAGCCCGCCAGTACCTACTAAATAATCAAGAATCTCTAAACAACACTGTTGCGGTCATAAGTTTAGAGGCAGTTGGAATAGGAGATCCTTGTGTGGTGTCCAAAGATTATTATGCTAATAATAATCAGCTTTTTGTTGATTTTTTGGTATTAAACGCACGTTTAAGTGGTATTAAAGCATATAAAATTGACTTTATGGCCAGTCAGAATTTCGAAGGCAGAGAGGGTGCTATTAGTCATGTTTACCTTCCATTTTCCATTGCTAAAATTCCTTCCACCTTCATTACTTGCATGAATAACCCCAACAGTACCTCAAACATCCACAACACAGATAAAGAAATACCAGGTTACCTTTCAACTGATGATACCTACGATAAACTTGTTAAATATAACAATAACCAAGAATCATTAGAATCTCACCTAAATATAATCCTGAACCTGGTTGATGAGAGTATAACAAAGATATCTCTTTTTAATATCATATCTGGATTTAAATAATAGTTTAGACATAAATTATGACATACATTAAAGATTAATGGGGTGTCTTAAATGAAGTGGGAAGAAAGTTTGAATATTTTTTTAGGAATACTCCTGATTTTTTTAATGTTGAACACTGCTTTTGCAGATGATGGGCCGATTATTGATAAGAACCAGGCACAGGCCATTGCTCAAGACTATTTAAACACTCATGGATATTCTTCGTATAAAGCTGTGGCCACTGATACCTTACTAGCCAAGGTTAAGGAGATATCCACTGGTAAGATTTATTGGATGGATGCTGGTCAGGCTAAAAGTGAAGTTCGTGAAGAAAATCCAAAAATCAATTTGGTTTTAAACTTTGTAAGAGTGGTTAATGTTTTAGACAAGAATGGGCAAATTGTGGGTAAAATCTACGTAGATTCCTACAATAATGTTGGTGAAATTGTTTACAAGGAGCTTCCAGGAAGCAGTTCCACAGAAGGAGACAGTGGCACTGGAAGTGGTGGGAGCAGTGGTGAAGATTTATCATATAATGGAACTGGAAATGGTAATAGGGATTCTGAGGGAATCTTAGGAACACTTCTAAACCTTTTAAAGAGCATAATATCATTCTTCCAGCAAATATGGATATCAATCTTTGGAGGTCAATAGCTACCAATCTTTGGGTCAATAAATGGATAAAAAAATTAAAAATTGGGGGGAAAAAATGAAACTAAAAATTAGTTTAATAATTTTACTTCTAGTTCTTTTACTTTCTGGTTTCTCCTACGCAGACTCCGGACCAAATATTGAAGCCAGTCAAGCAAAAGCCATCGCACAAGACTACTTAAATTCTCATAATCTGCCTTATACTGCCCTAACTCCCGATATTCAAACGGACTGGAAAGCTAAAGTCAAGGTAATTGAAACAGGCGAAGTTAAATGGGTAGTCTTTGGTGAAGCCAAACAGGATGCCATGGATGGAACAGGTAAATATGAAGTGATTATGGATGCTTGGTTCGTTGAGGTTCAGGACAAAAATGGTAACAGCATGGGCACTATCTGCGTGAATCCAGAAACTGGAAAGATCATAAGCGTTGATCTGAAAGAAAAAAAAGAGGGAGGTTCAAATAATGTTGATTTGACCTACAATGGAACTGGAAATGGAGATGAAAATTCTGGAGGAATATTAAAGGTTATTCAGGACTTTTTTAATGGAATTATATCCTTTTTTCAACAAATATGGACCTTAATATTTGGAGGTAAATGAATCAGATTAAAACAAAAGTTCATCTAAAAAAATAGGATTTGAGGGGGTTATAAATGAAAAAGATAATTGTCTTATCCTTTCTACTAATCATCCTGACAATTGCTTCCTCGGGATGTAACAATTTAGATAATAATCAAAATACTACTACTGAGTTAAACAGGACCGGTTCAGGTACTGGATCAGGAAGTGGTTCAACTGGAAGTGATGGTGGCTCTGGTGAAAAATCTGAGGGCGATTTAATTGATTCTGGGAAAACCACCGGTCCTGAGGGAACATTGGGTGGGGGTAACTTCACCTATGTATGGAAAACCTACAAAGTTAATTCCAACAAGCTGATCATCTACAGCACATACTACGAAGCTAATGGTTACACAGTAGAACAAACAAACACACTAGAAAAATCGCCTACTAATCCGGAAATGCTAAATGTGGTAACTGTAGTGCCAAAAGTCACTGGAAGAGATAGTTGGCAGCACGTAACAGGTAATTGGGACTATGAAAACCTAATAGATTATTACTGGAATGTTTTCAGACCAAATTGGTTGATGGATGGTCCAATACACTAAAATCGTCCTGAAACTACTCTTTTTACCCATTTTTTTAATATTTTTTTGTTAATTATTTAGCTTACTATGAACATAAAAAAAAGAAATATTAGGGTACACTGACACTTTCGGGAAGTTTTCCACTGGACTTATACTCAGTTAACACCTTCACAAATGTTCTCAGAAGCATATCCGGGGGGAGATCATTTGCACCAACTTCATACACTCCAATGTAATTAGGAACCTTATTATTTTGTTCCATCCACTTATAGGTACGTTCTGCCATATCCAAATATTCTTTTTTGGCAATTCTGGCTGAATTAACAGTCCCAGAAGGGTCATCAGCTTTTTGGAATGTTTTTATGGGTATATTACCTTTCTCACCGTTATTGATCATTACTATTCCCCTGGCAAATATATAGAGGCACTGATTCATGTTGAGGTTAACACCTTTAAATTGTATGCTACTGATGGTGCCTGTTGATTTTGATACATCATAAGCCAGATTAGGAACTTCAGATACTGGAATGCCTGTGCTTTCAGAAATCTGAGTATCATTTTTACTGGAACATCCTGAACAAGTGATTACCAATCCCACAATTATTATTGCCAGAAGATATACACTCTTCATCCTATGCCACCCCCAAAGGTTTAACATTAACAAAAAATATTTTATTCTCACTCCATATTAAATGGTGCAGATCACTATTAGGTTTTAAAGAACTTTAGGATTAATTTGTAGGTAATGATTAGGCATTGCTAGGATTAGATTATTTATAATATCCTTGGAAAACAAAAACAGTATTATGTCATTTTTAACCTTCATCCTCAAAAACCCCTTTCGCAATAAAACTCGCAGTGCACTGGCTATGGTGGGTATTGCCATTGGAATTGCCACCATCATCGCCCTGGGAATTGTGACTGATGGTCTCAAGGAGTCCACCCAGAACACCCTCAAATCAGGTGGTTCGGATTTCACTGCGACCGAGGCTAATTCACCAGGCTTGGGTTCCAGTAAAATCGATGCAAAGCGTGTTGATGATTTGAAGAACTTTACTGGGGTGGATAATGCAGTGGGAGTGCTTATTATTAACCGTGCTGTTGACGGGGAACTGTTCATGGTTATGGGAATCCAACAGGAGAACCTGAAAGTTGGTGAAATAAACATTATTAATGGCAGGGAGTTCACCGAAAACTCTGATGAGATAATCATAGGTAAAAGAGCTTCTCAGAGTTTGAATAAAACTGTTGGGGATACCATCCGGCTTTTTAGCAGGGATTTTAAAGTTGTGGGGATCTATGAAACTGGGAGCATGTGGGAGGATGCAGGGTCATTCATCTCCCTTCCCCTACTCCAGGAATTAGGTGAGAAGCCTGATCAGGTTTCCATGATCTTTATTAAACTAAAAAACAATGCCAGTCTGGAAGAAGTCACCAGTAGCATTGAGAAAAACTACACTGATGAACTGGTAACCATCAAGACTGTTGCAGACTTCAACCGGGTGAACAAGGGATTGGAAACTATTGACACTGCTTCCTGGGCCATATCACTCCTGGCAATACTCATTGGTGGTATTGGGGTGATCAACACCATGGTAATGTCTGTTTATGAGCGTACCCGGGAGATAGGTGTCCTTAAAGCATCGGGATGGAAAAATAGAAGAATAATGATTATGATTATGGGTGAGTCTGTAGTTCTAACCCTGGTATCCTATATCATAGGTTTGATCATAGGCATAGGTGCTGTGGAAGTTATTTTATCCACCCCTACAATGGGAGGTTTTATAGAACCTGTTTATTCTTTAGAACTCTTTATAAAAGCTCTTCTAATAGCGTTTCTGGTAGGTTTAGTGGGCGGGCTTTATCCCGCATTTAGAGCGTCTCGATTAGCACCCACCGAAGCCCTGCGTTATGAATAATTAGATGTGAGAAAAGTTAGACGACCATAAGTTTGTTAGAATCCCCTAAAGAAACTTTTATAAACTATTAAACCCTATTAAGGATTCATAGAATCATAAAAAGATCAAAGGAAAAAAATCCAGTAAAAAAAGTTTAAATAATCAGGTAGTGAAAATTAAGAAAGTTGTCAGGTTGAAAAACTCAAATACCCTGAACATGACTAATGGTAGGAATCAAAAAAAACCAGGATAAACTTTAAAATTAAAGACTGCAGGGTGAAGGTGAAAAAAACCATCCAATAGATATATTTAAGGTTGAATAGTATGGTTAGGGGGCCAGTAAATGTCATTTTTAGGTTTAATTGTTAAAAATCCATTTCGGAATAAAACCCGTACTGCTCTAGCCGTGGTTGGTATTGCCATTGGCATTGCCACCATTGTGGCACTGGGAATTATTACTGATGGATTGAAAGCTTCTACTGAAGAAACTCTGAAGGCAGGAGGCTCGGATTTTACAATTGTGGAAGCCAATGTTTCGGATATGTTCTTCAGCAAGATTGATGAAAGCTACATCAACAAAATTAAAGAAATAAATGGAGTGGATGACACAGTTGGAGTTTTAACTGCCGTGCAACCGGTTAATAACAACCCTTACTTTGTTATAATTGGAATTGATCCAGCCAAACTGACTTTAAGTGATTTGAAAATTACCTCAGGCGCATCTTTCTCATCAGCAGATGCTAAAGAAGTGTTAATTGGGAAGGTGGCCTCTCAGAAACTAAACAAAACCGTAGGAGACAGCATTACCCTGGGTAAAGAGGATTATAAAATTGTGGGTGTGTTTGAAACGGGTGATCTGCAGCAGGACGGGGGCACCTACATGTCCCTGAAGAATTTGCAGGCAATTGAAGAGAAAGAAGACAAGGTAACCATGATCTACGTTAAGATCAAAAAGGATGCCCAGGTGGAAGATGTGACCAAATCCATTGAAGACAAGTACGGTAAGGATATAACCACCATCGCATCACTGGAAGACCTGCAAAGTGTTGACCAGGGATTAAACACCATTGACACTGCTTCCTGGGCTATTTCTCTTTTAGCCATCGTCATAGGAGGCATAGGAGTAGTAAACACCATGATAATGTCTGTTTATGAGCGTACCCGGGAGATAGGAGTTTTGAAGGCTGTGGGTTGGAAGGATAGGCGAATTCTGGCCATGATACTGGGAGAGTCTCTGGTTTTAACCCTGGCAGCTGGTGTTGTGGGCATCATCATGGGTTTGGTGGCCATAGAGATCCTGTTGGCTCTGGGTATGAGTGGATTCATACAACCAGTGTATTCTCCTGAGGTGTTCCTGCGAGGTCTGGGAGTGGCCCTAGTGGTGGGACTGATTGGTGGTTTTTACCCCGCCTACCGGGCCAGCCGTTTACCACCAACAGAGGCGTTGCGCTATGAATAATAAGGAAAATATTGTGGAAAT
>JACBOA010000021.1 GCA_013403005.1 Methanobacteriaceae archaeon
AAAAAAAAAAAAAAAAAAAAAAAAAATTAATCATTAATTTCATACCAGAAAACAACCTGAAGATAGAAAACCATATAGAAAAAATTGACCATTAATGGGAAATCTTTCTAAATTAGACACTGAAGATGACCATGAAACCATTGTAGAATTATCCATGCTCATATCAGCTCATTACATCAATGCAGCACTTTACTCCAATGGTAGGTTAAGGCCAGATAAGGACTTAAAACATAATAGAATCCCCGGGACTCTCATGAGAGAAAAGTATTTCGATGAGCAAAGCAGGACTATCAGCAATCTTTTCCATGAACTGGAAGAAATGCGTCCCAGCCAGGTTTATGGTACTGGTAAAAACGGTGCAACTGATGAAAGAGCCCTGGAGATCTTATCCTATATTAAAGAATTTTCTGAGGCACTTATATATGTTTAAGGACGCTGTTAAGTTCACTCAACAAATAAAGGATATTGATAGAATTTTATCAGTGGTTCTTTTTGGATCAGTTGCAAGGGGAGAGTATGATAGGGAATCTGATGTTGATATATTGATTATTTATTCTGATAAAGATCCAGAAATTATTAAAAAAATTAACCACCTGGCACCAGAAAATTTCCAGATCTTACACCTTACCCTAGATGATTTAGCAGAAGAACCAACCCTTGCCGGTGCACTTTCAGGTGAGGGAATACTTTTACACGGCAAACCAGTAACCTTATCCTTGTCAAATGAAGATTTAAAGTCCCAGATGATAATTGCCTATGACACCACCGACTTGGAGAGGAGTATCCGTAGTAAGTTATACAGAGCTCTATATGGTGGAAGTTCAACTTATTACAAAGGCGGAGTCAAAAAGAAAAAAATATATCCTGGTATTTTAGATAAAATAAAAGCTAAAAAACTGGCTAAATCTGTTATATTAGTGGAACGTCACAACGCACCTGAAATAACTAAAACTCTAAGCTATTACCATGCCAAATGGAAGGAGATACCGGTGTGGACTTACTAGGAAACCGATGAATCCAGCTCACTTATCAGAATGGTCATAAAATTACTTTTCTCACAATTTGACTTTAAAGAAGCCATCAGTATCATAAAAAAGGAGTTAAACATGAAAATAGAAATTCTATCCTGGAATGTAAACGGTCTCAGAGCACGATATAATAATGGACATCTTGATTGGTTACAAGATGAGAACCCAGATATATTCTGCTTGCAAGAAATAAAGGCTACCAAAGATCAGGTAAAAGAAACTTTAAATGGATTCGATGATTATCATTCCTTTTATTCCTCTTCAACTATAACTCCAGGTTTTAGTGGAGTTGCTATTTACTCTAAAATCAAACCAAACAAGGTAATTCGTAGTTTTGGAGATGGAAAATACCAAGAAGAAGGCAGGATTCTCAAAGCAGAATACGATGATTTCATCCTTTTAAACATCTATTTCCCTACTGGTGCTAATTCAGATAAAAATATCCAGGAAAAAAACCTCCATCATAAATTAATGTTTTATGAAAGTTTCTTAAACCTAACAGAATCTTTATCATCTTCAGGTGAGAGAGTATTAGTTTGTGGAGATTTCAACATTGCTCATAAACCATTGGATCTTGCTAACCCTAAAAATGCATCCAAAAAGCCAGGATTCCTTCAAATAGAAAGAGCAATTATTGACAGATTAATATCCCAGGGGTATACAGATACCTTCCGTGAATTTAATCAGGAACCCCATCACTATACCTGGTGGAGTAACATGTACAACCTCAGAGAAAAAAATATAGGAATGCGTTTGGACCACTTCTTTGCTACCCTAAATCTTAAAGATCATATTAAAGATGCTTATATTCGTCCTGACATCATGGGATCTGACCATTGTCCTATAGGAATTGATATTCAAATCTAAAATTTTATTTTAGAATTATAAATCTTCACTAATTTTTAAAACCCTTTCATATTCCTTTTCCGATATATTAAATCCAGATGAATATTAAAAGATCTAAGTTTTCCTTAAAATCAATTTTCTCATCAGCAGCTGCTCTAAGTAAAATACCAATAGTACCAGTAATATTTAAACCCATTAATTTAGCAGTTTTCCTGGCCTGCCCATCATCAATAATTAAAAGGTCATCAATTTCTGTCGCGAGAATAATAGCCTCAGATTCACCTCTATCCAGATTAATAGCCATCGAATCATAGCTAAAGTATTTTCCACCTTTTTAACTTTTATCCAATCGGCAGAAGATACTACATCACTTCCCGGTTTTTTGTCACCAAAAACCACTATTTCTCGGTATACTTCTGGAGGAATGTATATTTCTTTAAAATAATCTTTTAGTAGATTTATTCTACTTATAATTGACAATGCAATTAGGGAGTTGAATTAGATACAACAATCATGGTCCTAACACTTTTTTAAGATTTTCCAGATCCTCTATTGCATCATCTGCAGTATAATCAATGGGAACATGCTTTTCATTAAGGAGTAAAATCATTTCCCAACGATTCAAACCCGCTAACTCTGCAGATTTTCCCAGTGATAATTCACCCTCACGATATAACTCAACAGCGAGTGAACGTTTTATCAGACCTTCTGACTGGTCTTTTTTTATCTTCAAGTTAGCTAAAAATGAACTTGGTAAGTTTACTTCAGCCTTTACTGGTCCCATATAAATCCATCACTAGTAAATTATTTATAGTACACTTAATTATTTAATTTTTATTACCAATGCATCCTTTAACCTTTAAATCTGCCTGATCTTACCCTCAACAGCAGCCTTCAATATCAGCCCGGTAAATGGGACTGTATGGGAACGTCCGTTTATGTTAAAGGTTAGTGCATGCCTGTCCGTACCAGTGAAGTACTCAGTTTTTTGTTTATTCTCCCGTTGAGATGCAATACCATCCTTGTAGGCTTCTATGGCTATGATCTTCCTGAGGTCTATGTTTATGGTTCTCTTGGAACCAATAAACACCAATCTCTTGTTGGTTAAAACCAGGGTTCCCTGGTCTATATTGCGAAGCTCTTCATGGGATTCGCTCCGGGCAGCCACACTTCCCATACGGAAGGAAACACCCTTAGCCACCCTTATGGTAGGCCCGCCATATGCACCACGAGTATGTCTAACCGCACGTGCCTCCCGAAGAGTAATACCACCCAAAACCACACAGGCCTCCTCACCTTTCTTTAACATAATAGGAGGATTAGGTATGGTACTTAAATTCACATTACCAGCATCTAATTGATTAACAAAATTTACCAGATCATTCTGGGCGGCTTTCTGTTCCATGATACGTTTTTCCTCATTGGACAAGCCACCATGCGCTATACGGGTCCATTCATCCTCAGTTAAGGTTTTCCTACCGTATCTCTTCCAAAAATCAGAACTAATATCATATATAGCCTTGAACAAATAATTTTTACCTTTCTGTTCAAAAACAGCACCACAGTACTCACATTCTAAGATATTCTTGGTGGAAAGAATTCCTTTATAGGTTTTAGGTGTGAGGGGATTGTGGTTGCAGGCCGGGCAGAGTTCCCTCCAAGACTCAGAACCATCTGGAGGCAGGTACTCTGCATCAGGAACTTCATCAGGACATTCTTCTGGAAACTCCTCGGTTTCAAGGCTCCTGGTAGGGGATTCTTCTGCAGGAATTTGATTGGATGGTGATTCTTTATATTGCTTTAAATCAGCACCGCACTCCAGACAGAACTTAGCATTCCAGGGATTTATATTTCCACATGAAGGGCAGGGCTCACCCCTCTCATCTAACAAGAAACCACACTCCATGCAGAAATGAGCTTCTTCTGGATTTTCAGTTGCACACTGGGGACATTTCATTTTCAAACACCCCTAAATATTTAAAGATCATAGGAAGATGAATACCTCCCCCATTAATAATTAGCATTAATATCCAGGATAAATTTAATTTGTCAGATAGGTTTTCATCTATTATTTTTTTCATCATGAAATCCTCATGAAATCAATATATTTCATTTCTTCTATTAGTATCATTATTATCCTGTTTTTTAACCAAATCTCTTACTATTTAGATCTTAGTGGAAGCTTCCAATAGAGAATCGATAAATGATTGGATTAGGTCTAATTTGGCCAGTTTATTGATCCATTTGGATGGTATTTGACTGGCTCCATAGTAGGCTCCTGCCAATTGTCCGTATATAGCCCCGGTAGTATCTGCATCCTCACCCAAATTCACAGCCAGCAAACATCCTTCCTGAAAGTTATCACTATTATAAAAAGCCCATAATGCTGCCTCTAATGATTTAACCACATATCCCCTCCCCCTGATCTCAGGGGGTTTTTTATCTTTATATGAACCAGCTGCCACTTCATCAATTTCAGGTGCTAGGGGATTGTCCTCCCAGTATCCTTCTATAAGGGAGTAACGGGGAGATAGTAGCTCATTTTTATCTGCACCTATCAGTGCTCCGTGTATGAGGCTGCCCAGATACCGGCAGGCATCAACTGCTAGGGGATGGTTATGGGTGGTGCGGCTGCTGAGACCAGAGCAATCAATAGCCCGAATAGGATAACTCATATAAAAAAGTGGCACTGGTGCCAGGCGCATCAGGGACCCGTTACCAGCTGAAAGTTCATGATCAGGTCCTGGATAAGGTTCACCAGTTTCATCAAAGGTTTTCAAAGCCTGAAGGGTGGTGTTGCCAATGTCAAAACAGTCCCCCATAACTGAGAGATGTCCTTCCTTGTACCAGCACTGGTAACGTGATAGCTGGTCTATGGGGTCAAATTTTTGCTTTTTGATGAGGCTTTCCATTAGACATAGTGCCAGACTGGTATCATCAGTCCACATTCCAGGCTCCAGGTTAAAGGGCCCTCCCCCTATCATGTCATGGACTGGTTGGAATGTGCCAGGACTCTTAAACTCCAGGGGAGCTCCCAGGGCATCACCAACTGCCAGCCCCAGAATAGCACCTCTGAACCTGTCCATGATCTCTTCTTTAACCTGCTCCAGCCTGACTAGGATCTTCACCATCCTTCCATCATCTAACAAGCTCCCGATAGAGCCTTCATCTATCCGCTCAGCATTAACCAGGTGTATGAATAAACTCTGCAGAGTGGCCAAATCTGCATTTTTCAAAGAATCAGGGTCATCTAAATATTTCTCTACCTCATCCAACCCGTGAAAACTATGTCCCCTGTTTTTATGGTACAAGTCCCGTATAAATCTATTTACCTTAAAAGAGTAAGATATACAGGGTAAATGTCCATTCTCAGATTTTACAGTGTAAAATTGGTTTCCCATATCCCTGAAATAGGGTAAATATGCAACTAGACATTCTATATCATCTAAATTAGGTAAGCGTGGTTCCTTTCCATAACCATTAAAATTCTTCATCTATAGTATCCTCCAATTAATATCACCGCCTCACTTTGATAGAAAAAAATCTGTATCTTATTTTCTATTTACCTTTTCTCATGTAAATATGCGCCAAAGTGAAATTTTTCTTTGAAAGGTTCCTAGGTTTCTGATGGTTTTCGAACTAAATTTTTTAGGACAAATCAGGAAATCAAAAATTATTGGGGAGGAATTTAAACTAGATTAGACCCAAACCTTAATTATTTTATATTGAACATTTTTTTCATGGAACAGTTCCAGTACTTCATCCACATGGGATGCATCAATTAAAAAAGTTGCTCTACCCATTTTCTTTCCCTGTTCCTGGACTATCCCCTTACCTTCATTAAAATATTCTTTGCCACCATGGATGGATTTCACCTGGTATCCGTACAATCTCCTTTTAACGAACATCTTATCCCTGGCTGGCAGGCCCTTAAAACTGTATGAAATGAAAGCAGAAGGTTTAAGATAATCTTCTTTGCCCAGTATTCTAGATGGAAGTGCATATAACACCACCCCATCTTTAGCTACTTCCCAGAGGAATTCGGAATCAATATTCTCATTCTTATTCATAAATACAAATGAGAAGGGGTTATCCATATGGTATTTCTTTTCCACCTCACCAGCAAGTTTATGAACCAATCGCCCCTCCTCACCTATTTCAGGATCATGGTCTGCATCAAAATAGAGTAAAATATCAATATCACTCTTTTTATGCATTTCTCCTCTGGCAGCTGAACCAAATAGCACTACTGCTTCCAGAGATGATATTTTACTTAATTTCCTGGCCAGCTCAAAGGAAATAACTTCAACATTCATCTTTCCATCTCTCAATAACTCTTAAAATCTGTAAAGTCTTTTTGATGGTATCTCCGTTTCCTTTAACTCCGTACCATCTCCCGTGCCTTAATGTTTCCAATTCTGAAAATGCATCTGCAATCTCATCATCATCGTTTTCCCTTAAAAACCTTAAAAGACCTGTATGAATATCTTTATGGACCCCATATTTCTTTTCAGAGCCATAAGCAATTTAATGTAAAGCACAACCATATACCAGTTCCACAACAGAACTTACATTTTTGTCACTATCCTTAAGTATTTCTATTGAATTTTTTATCTCGTTAGCTCTTTCTAGGTGTCCCTTGGCTTTCATAAAATACCTCTGTTTTATGAGTTTAGAAATCATCATATAAATATTTTCTGTATTCATATAACATAAATTCTGTTATTTAAGTACATAAAATGAGCTGGTGGATTTTTCCTTAGATATATATCATAAATTGAGTGTTCACTAGCAAAGATTTCCTACCTGATTAAAGATAGTAGAACCATTCTTTTTTAACAACAATATCCATAATCATTAAATATTCACAATTATAAGAACAATATAAATAAGGGATTTAATGGTTGGAAAAATGATAATACCTTACTCTACCTTTGAAGATATTGCCATTAATAAACTTAAAAGAAAAATAGGTGCTGATGATAACCCTGAACAACACCAGTCCATCAGTGCCCCCACCAGCCAGTCACAGTTTTTGGTTGCTGGGCCAGGGAGTGGTAAAACCACAGTCATGGTTTTGAAGATATTAAAATTTATCTACGTGGATGGAGTATCACCCAATAGTATCTTAGCCACAACCTTCACTAGAAAGGCAGCATCAGAGTTAAGTTCAAGGATTCTTTCATGGGGAGATGAAATACGACAAGCACTGCTTGAAGACCCTGAATTTAAAGACATACACCCAGATCTAAAAAGACTGGACTTCAACCAGATCATAACTGGAACCCTGGACAGTATCTCCCAGGACATACTCAAACTACACCGAAAACCAGGAGCAGCACCTCCAGTGGTCATTCAGGACTTTGTTACCAGTGCACTTATGCTCAACAAAGGACTTTTTCAAGGGGAAAAACACAAAAACCAAGACCTTAGAGACTACCTTATTCAACTCAGGGGAACATCATTCGGGTTCAACACCAATGAGATGAGCAAACAGCTTTTAGAAATCAAAGACCGGGTGTATTATGATCAGGTAGATTGGGATGAACTGGCCCGGGAAAAAGGAAATGAACACCCGGGTTTTAAAGTAGCCCATCAGGCAATAAACAACTATCTAGAGGAGCTTCAATCCAGAAATCTTTATGACTTTGCCATGCTGGAAGCTGATTTCCTGGATCAGCTAAAACAGGGAGAACTTGATGATTTCCTAAAGGGTTTGAAGATAATTCTGGTGGATGAATACCAGGACTCCAACCTCTTGCAGGAACAAATCTACTTCCAACTGGCAAAAGCAGCCATTGAAAATGGTGGGAACATTACCGTAGTGGGAGATGATGATCAATCACTCTACAGATTTAGAGGAGCCACTGTTGATCTTTTCACCAAATTCCAGGAACGCTTCAAAGAGCAATTAAACCACCCCACAGAATTAATCTACCTATCACAAAACTACAGGTCCACTGAAAAAATAGTGAACTTCTGCAACCAGTTCGTCACCCTGGACCCTGAATTTCAGTATGCAAGAGTTAAAGATAAACCAGCTATATTACCAGAAAGATCTCCACCCTTTACCGATTATCCTATTATTGGCATGTTCCGTGATGATGTAGAAACACTTGCCCGTGACTTATCCCACTTTATAGAGCAAGTGGTTTGTGAAGATGGATACAAAGTAGGAGATTATTTAATCAGGGTAAACCCTGATGAAGGTTCACCCACGGATCTTTCCATTCTTTTAAGTTCTCCACAGGAACAGGCCTACGATAGGAAAAAACTTCCCTACTATTTAAGGGAAAACTTAAAAATACCCATTTTCAATCCTAGAGGACAGAGTTTAGAGAGGACCTGGGAGGCTAGTGTTCTCTGCGGACTGATACTGGACTGTATTGACCCGGAATGTGAAGTTCAGGATTCTGTAGACAGTATCCCGAAAACTGCCCGGGAAAATTTCAAATCATGGCGGAAAACTGCCAGGGATTACCTGGAAACCGAACCAAACCCTAACAAACCAATTAGTTTGCAGGAATTTGTGCATGCATGGCAAAAAAGAGAACCGCTGGGTAGGAGGACCTGGAAAAAAACTGTTCCCCTCCTGGATCTGGTTTACAAATTAGTGACCTGGATTCCCAACTTGCAGGATGATGTGGAAGGATTAGTGTATCTGGAAGCCATAACCCGCACCATATCGGATACAGCTCTTTTCAGTAACTACGCTGGTGAGCTTGTTTTTGACAAAGAAAATCCAGAACGCGAATATTACTCTATAAAAGATGCTTACTGGAATATACTGGTTCCCATCGCAACTGGGGCTATAAAAGTGGATGAAGGACTTCTGGACACCCTCCCGGATAATAGAATAAATATCATGTCCATCCACCAGTCAAAGGGACTTGAATTCCCATTGGTAATTGTGGATGTGTGTTCAGATTTTAGAAACAACCATAAGTTGAATGCCTTTAAAAGATTCCCAGAGGATGGTGGTAGATCCTGTACAATGGAAGATGAAATTAGAATCTGCTCACCCCTAGGCTTACCAGAAAGACCTGGAAGACAAAGGGCCTTTGATGACCTTATAAGACACTACTTCGTTGCCTACAGCCGTGCCCAGGATGTTCTTTTGCTGGTGGGACTAACTACCTATCCCAGTATTCCTAATGTGGCCACTGGTTGGACTAGAGATGGGAGATGGCCTTGGGAGGGTTTGGATAACATAATCATGATTTAGGTGATGGCATGACTCTTTCAGTACGTTCAAAACCATATATTATCCCTGAATATAGTCTCACTGGTGATTTACTAGCATTTTTAACCTGTGGATTACAGTATCGCTATCAGAATAAGGGTACCTTACCTCCCTCCATGCCTATTCAGTTGTGGTTCGGAGACTTCATCCATGGAGTTATGGAGGAATCATACCTCAAATGGAAGGATGAAGATTGGAAAGACTTCCCCTGGGACTGGGAAACACAGGTAAGAAAAGTAGAGTTAATGATCCATAAACGTTTAGAATCAAGGGGACTTAAACCACCCGCCAATTTATTCTGTCCATTTGAAGGGGTAAGCGAACACCAAGGATTATGTCCTGATGAAGATCATCCCCACAAATTAACTGCCAGTATCAGGGCAGAACAAGCAATCAACACCTGGGGGCCTCATTTATTCCCTTTGGTTGATGATAATGAGGTTCGTTTAAAGGGGATAAGGGACATGCCCCACTTCAAAAAGGATGTTAGCCGGTCCAATTTTTATGGGATAACTGGAATTATAGATGTCTTGAGTTCAGTTAAAATTGAAGAAGCATCAAAAAAAAACCTTATCATTAAATATTTACACCGGGACCCTGTCTTTCTGGAAAAACTAGATAATCTCAAATCAGACCAATATGAAGTTATAGTGGATTACAAGGGAATGAAAAGACCATCTATAGGCTCACCACCATGGGACCATCATCACTGGCAGGTGCAAACCTATGCCTGGTTGAGATCCTTGCAATCAGAATCCAATCCCGTGTTGATTGGAATCCTCTTCTACCTCAATGAACTATCTTTATTTAAGGAAGACCTGATTATACTTAAAAAAGAGGTGCAAGAAGAAAAAACTGATGTCATGCCTGAAGGTGGTGACAGGAAGTCAATTTTAAAGTGGAACCCTAAAAAAAGAATCCCCTCGTTTTCAGAACCCTTCAGACACCTTCGATCGATAAGATTAATTCCCATTGATGAAGTTTCCATGGAAAAATCACTTCTTGAATTTGACAGTGTAGTGGCAGATATTGAACACAGCATCATAAATGAAGTGCATGGCCAGGTTATTCAGTCTTCATGGAAAACCAATCCAGATAGACGTAAATGTGATGCCTGTGATTATAAGAGTTTTTGTAAAAGTTCAGCTAGTCCTAAGAAGCTTACTGTTCCGTAATAATTATAAAGAAGTAGCATAATTGGTCCAGAAAAAAATCTATTAGGTCGTTGAAACTTTATTCAATTAACTTGATCTCTAGAGTAAGATTTTTAGGGTAAGTTAATAGGCAACCATCATGCTTATAATTGACACTATTAAGTCTTATTTTATTTACACCCCCCATTTTTTAATTATATGCCTCTTGTCATGATTTGCATCTAAATATAGTCAATTACTTCTAGTTTAACCTTTACAATTCTTCTTTCAGGGTCTTCTAAGCTTCCGGAGAACTTTTTTGATAGGTAACCGAATTTTGAGCTGCTGCCTGGAAATATTCTGTCATCATCAACAAAGGTTGTTTTGTTTGAAACGATATTTCCATTGGTATCATAACCAGTTGCATTTATTTTAACAAAACTAACAGGAGTGTTCCCATTATTTTTCACATAACCTCCGAATTCCACTGTACTGCCAGAAAATGAAAGTCGGTAAGCCTTGTAATCAATTATTTGTAAACTTGGATTTTTAGAACTCACTTCTATATTGCTCATTTCTTCTGAAGCAGTGAAATAGTAATATGCTGGTAAACCAACCAGCAGACCTAGTAGTAATAAGGCTCCCAGCAGGGTTCCGATTAAACGGGTTGTGTTCATAAATCTACCGTGCTCCTGGTACCAGGTTACTATAAGAACAACGGTTATTGTGATTGCAGCGACCATAAACCAAATCATGTTTCCTGATAAATATGTAGGCACTAGTATTAGTAAGGACAGACCGATGATAATGGGTATTCTTAGAAACAGTGCCATTTTTTTGCCCATAAGTGTGTACCAAATTACAAAGGCGAGAATTGCCACTACAAACAAGATGGAGAATATCTTATCTTCCAAGGGGAGGGCCATGAATTCTTGAATATCTTCCAGATCAATCCCCCTACCCACTTTAAGCACTGGGAGAAATACATTAGCAGTAACAGGAGGTGTATTAGCATCCAGATAACTTCCAGATGTTTCATGAACGTTTACTAAAGCAAAAACACCACTAGGAAATGCGATAAATCCAATAAATAAAAATATTAATAATTTATAATTCACCAGGTTCAATTTAAACTCCCCTATCCTTTTTTAAAAACCTAATTTCCTTTGATTTTATAACTTTTTAGAAAGAAGAATACCTAATCCTACTATCAGCAGGTGTGATTATTAGGCTAACTCTTTTACCTTATTTATATTTCATTCATCCGGAGGACTTTCATATTCGTCCTGGTCCTGAGAACTTTTAAAATACTTCCATTCACTGTACAATCCATACATTATCAGGATAAATGCAAATAACTGGAATAATATTAATACCTCCTGGTTGGTTATGCCAATTATTTGTATCAAGTTGGATATTCCAAATACCAGGAAAGCCATTCCTAAATAGAGTAGTAAGGGATCCACCCAATGGCGATAAACCATGTATGAACCCACCGCAATAATTAGAGAAAATACTATGTTTAATATCGGTAAATAATCAATACCCATCATCATTTACATCACCACCAATTTTTTCTTTGATAGAAAGGTTTAAAAAAAATTCAAATTTTGCCCCTCATGGATTCAATGTCGCTACTGGCTTTTAGGCCACTGCTACCCTCGGTAATGGTTATGGACCTGATCACTGCCCCTGAATTCATGTAATCTTCCGCTTTAGTACCTGCGTAAGGTTTGAATGGACCTTTAACTGTCCAGGTCTCTGATTTAGAACCTTGAGTGAATTTGACTAGTACTGAACCTGATGATTGCTGAACTCCAACTTCAACGTATATAACATCACCCTTCTTTAATCCTCCCACTGGAACCTTAATAGTCTCCCCTTTTTTCAAATTCGTGTATTTATCCTGTTCCTTACCATCTGGCACAATAAATGTGGTTTTGGGTGATGATTTGTTCACCCGATCCGGTACATTGGTGTTTCTAACCTCGTACATCACATTTACTGCACCTGAACCAGTGTTAGTAATCTCCAGTGAAGCGTCAGTGCCGTTTATGGGTGTAAAATAGGCTTTATAGATACCCAAACTAGCAATAGCAATAAAAATTACCGCACCGAAAAGGAGAATATATTCTGCTCCTCCTTGTCCCCTTTTTTCATCCATAAATCTCAGTGCAAGCACCCCCATCATCGTTGATAAAGACTATCAATATTGCACTTACATTATATCTATTCACTGATTAATAAGATTTAATGATTTTTTGGTGAAAATAAGCACATAACCATACATTTTATGGAGAAGTTACCTCCAGTGGGGAATTTCATTCAAATTTATGTAAAAATTAACCATTAGAAGTAATAAGGTAGCTATTAAAATTAATAGATCCGGAAAGAATGTCAAATTGAAGTTTAAGATTGTTTTTTACAAAAAAGAAGACAAATGAAGTCAAAAAAATATTTTTTTTGAATATCGTTCAACAACCATTTTATAGATCCCTAAAAATATTTTAGAACATAATCCTGGCAATCAATAAAAAACCCCCAATAAATAAACACTGATAAATAAGATACCGAAACGAGATTTGGTGGTTTCTACTGTTTAATAACCCGAAAATTTACAATAGAAACTATATGCCAAATCCCTAATGTTTCGGTTTTGATGTGTTCTTTAGCAAATTACATTCTATAGCTTCGCCTTTTACTGTAAGTGGACATTTGATTTTTTTCAATGTCAGATGTATTGAAAAATGCGGTGTGTATAACCTGGTTCCGGAAGATTAAAGCTGAACCCACTACACTGGGGCCTTCCAGACGATGATCACAACCATAGCCCACTGATTTATGCTTTTCATCCATACACAAACGAACCTCATCCAAAAATGATTTGCTCTTATCTAACCCATTATAATATTCTTCACCATTCCCCTTTAGTATTGCTTCCAATGCATAGCTTTTTAAGAGTTTAGGGTAGAGAATTTGGAAGGCTTTGCTGCTGGAGACCATATCCATACCCATAACTTCTCCATTAAACATTACCAGCAATCCTTTTTGACCATCAACTAAAGGGAAAGATTGGTGATATTTCGAGAGCTCATCTTCCCTGGACTGGTATACATCGCTCATTGCCTTGGTACTTGAACGTACCCTGGCATCACGGCTCATATTATCGATTTCATTCCAAAGTTCCATCTGGTCTGATCGGAACTGGCCACTATCCCTTACTGATGCGAGTACGGATCTGGACTTGGACTTGCGCAATCGAAGTGAAGCCACATTTCCTGAATCTCTGAAATATTTGGAATTGTAACTCCATCTTCCCTGCTCAGTACAGCTTACAGGAATCACAGTTTCACGTTGCTCTTTAAGAAGGATGGTTGTATTGAGAACACGGTTCTGCTTGGCTCCAACTAGTTCTTCCCCATCCAGTAAAAGTACCGGAACATCGGCCTTATTTATAACCTTCAACTCCGGTACTGATCCAGAGTCATCAATCTCAGTTACAGTTAAAAGATCAGCCTCCAAAGCTTCTTTCAGGGTAATGTATGGGATTTCATCTCCTTTGTTAAAAATGGGAAACACTGACATTCCCTTATATTCTTGTACTTCTCCTAATTCCATCTGGTATATGTATTCAGCAATAACATCATCCACTTTAACACACTCCTTTAGACCTTAATATCATATTGCATGGAAAAAACCTTCTATAATTCATATGGCCCTCTTTTTAATGCTGTTTGCATTTTTTCTTTCAAAATCTCATGAAGCAAAGGCTTTTTTAAAATGGCATAAGGCACTGTTTTCAGTGCATCTTTAATTAGCCCTTGATCATTCTGTCCGGTTACAAATATCACAGGAATATCCAAACTTTTTATCCTCTTAGCTGCTTCAATTCCATCTAATTCACCCTTCAACCCAATATCCATCAATATTAGATCAGGCTTAGACTTAAAGGATGCTTCGACAGCGTCCTCTCCTCTATAAACCACTGATTCCACTGAGTATCCCCATGAAGTGATTTTATTCTCCAGTCCCATGGCAATGATGGCATCATCTTCAGCAATCATTATTCTCCTATTAGAACACAGATAGATACCCCCCCATCCTGAGTGGTGAAAATAAATGCGGAATTATAAAAAAAAACAAGGGAATTATTCACACATTTATGGTTTGCTGGAAAATATTTCCTTTTTCACTTCCACCAGCAAATGCAGAGTCAAAGAGCATGACCTGAACTTTGGCAGGTGTTTCTTTATCATACAGTGAACTCATTCCCCGGGCTTTTATGGTTTGACCTGCTTTGGCATCGTTAATATTCCATGCCAGGGGGGTGCGTTCTATAACTGCACCATTTGCATCATACCATACCAGCACCATTTCTATGTAACTCATATCCTGATTGGGTACAATATCACAAGTTACATAGTACATACCGTAACCTTGATTTGATACTTGCAAATTAGAAACATTCACTGAATTTTTATTCCCTGAACTGGTGCAACCACTAACTGCTACCACTAGTAGTATGGCCACCACTCCCCATATTAAACCAACTTTTTTCATACAACTACCTCATTATTTTTCTAAAATTATCCTGATTTTTTTTAAACTTTATTTCCTGACTAATGCAACCAAACCTGCAATAAAGATTAATATACACCCTAATACTCCAAAGAGTGAAATGCTTATCAAAAGCCAGATAGCGCTAATAATAAGAATTATACCTCCCCATTTAGGATTTCGAGTGACGTATATGGCAGCGATAATGCCGACTATTGAAGCTAAGATGGCACTTACTCCCAATTCAGGGACAAATATTAAACCAATAATCCCACCAATCAATCCAAAAATTCCTCCAGCAATTCCTAAAGCCATCTCAATAGTTCTCGAAGGCTTGGTCTCAGAAAGCTCTACTTTACTAACAATATTTTCTTCCATAATCACTTCTCCTTAATTTAAGGGAGGCAAAAAGAATATTGCCTCCCCTTTTTATACCAACTCCCCAAAAGGTGGTACACATCATCATATTGTTGTTATGCTATATAAATGTTTATGTTAAACATGTACAAATATAAAAAAAATTTAACTGCAATATATTAAACCCATATATAAAAAATAAAAAATGAACTTTTCATTAATCAATATGATTACTCAGCATCAAAACACTAATATATGGGTTAAAGGAGAATTATATTATACATTAAAAAAAAACTTAAGAAATTCTACAGTGGTTTGTATGGAAAAAACCCTTATATCAACGATTTATTCTTTAGAACCAGTAATGGCATGTATCACTCAATTTTCTCCCAGTAAAGTAGTTCTTCTTCGCGAAGAGGATGCTCCTGATAAAATTATCGAATCAGAGCGGATGCTGCAGGAAACTGTGGGTAAAATACTGGAAATAAGATCCCACCCCACCAGTATTTACAATGTGGTAATGATTGCCAATGACACTGCTGAAATCATTGATGAGGAGCACGCCAAGGGCAGGAAAATAGTGGTTAACATTAGTGGCGGTAGAAAACCACAAGCCCTAGGAGCCTTATTTGGATGTTACGCTCGTCAGGATATGATAGAAAAAATAGTCTACATCACCGAAGAGGATAAAAATATAATCGAACTACCCAAATTGAACTTCGGAATATCCCGCACCAAGAGAATCATCCTGGAAGAAATAGCCTCTGGAGAAAACAACGTAAAGAACCTTTCTACCAAGATCGGGATTAGCCGGGGGATGACCTACAACCACATCCGGGAACTAAGGGAAATGGGCTTAATCAATCACAACTCTATGAATATCACCAGTGCTGGTGAACTGGCCATAATCTAATTTAAAAAATATTAATTTATTGTCCTAATGATTCCAAATGCTTCATAAAACTCCTGTGATTAACTATAAAAATTAAATAAGACATCAATCATTAAATTAATACCATTCAGGTGTTTTTCTATGTACTTTACCGCTGGACTAATACTCATTATCATAGGATGGATAATTCAGTTCTACAAAACCACAATACAGAAAGATAGAAATATAAACAGATACTTCATCCTTTTCTATATTTTAGGTGTAATCTTACTTGTTGCTGGTAACCTATTAATTAGCGACTTCGCCAGTAGTGTTTTAAACATAATTAGCGCTATGTTTCCCCTATTAATACTCATTTTTATAATTAAGGAAGATTAAAATTCTAATATCATTTATCCATAAAAGCCATTATAAATGGGGCTTTAGTTTGATGGTAATGTAATAGATAGGTCCAAGGGAGGTAAATTCTGCAAACAATGCAGTACTCAGACCAAATAACAACAGATCACAGCCAGGAATTCACACGCACTCGCTGTTATATGGAAATAGAACTTGGTTTAAGTTACTGTCCAGTTTGTGGATCTGGTCTTAACTGACATTTAAATTAAAGTATAAAAACATTAATAATGACTTAAAAGTATTTTCAACATAAATCAATAGTTTCTGTGTTACTAATCTAACAAAATAATTTAAATTAAATATTTAAATTATTTATTAATAAAAGATATATAAAAAATAATAAAATATAGAAATAGACAAAAAAATGTCAAAAAATGAGATGGGGTTGGGAATTTGGTTAGATTCTTGCACACTGCTGACTGGCACCTGGGAATGAAATACAGTCAATTACATGAGAATGCAGAAAAAGCTAGACAAATTAGAATAAAAACCATCCAGAAACTACTGGACCAGGCAGGACAAGTTGATTTTATATTGATGGCTGGTGACTTATTTGACAGTAATGATGTGGATAAGAGACTTTTGAATACTGTTTCTGAAATACTGGGCCAATCAACCGTGCCCACATACATCATTCCTGGAAACCATGATCCTCTCACCCTTGACTCATTATACAGGGACCCGGTCTGGGACAACCTGGATAATGTTATCGTTTTCAAAGAATCTGAACCCTTCACTATCCCTCATCTTAGTGTAACCATTTACCCCTCTCCAGTCAGCCAGAAACAATCCAAAAATGATCCCACCCAATGGATTAACTCTCATAATGTGGAAAGTGAAGATAATCCAAGAAATGATAGAAATGACATTAAGATAGGTCTGGCCCACGGAAACCTGGCCATCGAGGGTTTTATAGACAATCCCAACTTTCCCATAAACCCCAACCGAACAGAGATATCAGATTTGGACTATCTGGCATTAGGAGAATGGCACTCTCTCTACACCCATCAGGACTCATCAGGAATTAACCGCACTGTCTACCCTGGAACCCCAGAAACCACCAAATTCAGTGAACAAAATAGTGGAAAAGCAGTAATCGTTGATATCCAACACCCACGCTCTCCACCAATTATACAAGAAATGGACGTGGGCAACCTAACATGGGAAAAACACAAAGAGCAAATCAACAGCATGATCGATGCTCAAAACCTTCACTTTAAAATTCAACAGATAAAAAATCCACAAAAACGGGTTATATCCATAAACCTGACTGGAGTCACAGATCAGGACACCATTAACTACCTGGACGCATTTCAAAGTGAGTTCCAGAATCGGTTTATGCACTTTGACATTAGAAAAGATGGTCTTTTCCTCAAACCCAACCTTTTAGAACTTCAAGCTCTCCTCCCTGAGGGTGCAGTGGTTAACCGCACCTTCGAAGCCCTGATAGCCTTGATGAAAACCCAGCCCGAAATACAGGAATATTCCGAGCTGGACCCGGAACGTACCAGACAAATATTCAACGAACTGCGGGGCAGCGAAGTGTTAGAAGGATTATCACCAGAAATTATTAACCGTGCCATCCTTTTAATGTACCAGCTCATCAGGGAGGCAGCACCATGAACATCAAAACCATCCACCTGGAAAACTGGAAAAAATTCATCAACCCAGTGGAAATTCAATTAGAAGAAGGAATAAACGTATTATACGGTCCCAATGAAAGTGGAAAAACCACCTTAATTGACTCTATCATCACCACCTTCTACTCCAAGCACACCAGCAACTCCCAGAAAATAAAATCTCTCAAACCATGGGGAACTTCACTTCATCCCAGAAGCAGTATAACATTCACCAAAAATAACCACCAATACCGTATCACCAAGGGATTCCATGAAAAGAAGAGTTTGCTTGAGAAAATGGATCAGGGATCCTGGATTAAAATCGCAGAAGGAGATCAGGCTGATAAAAAACTCATTCAACTAGTTGGTGGGCAGATAGCACCAAGAGGTGACACCAAACCTGAATACTGGGGACTAGGACAGAGCCTGTGGATGGTGCAGGGAAACCCTATCATCCAGGAGGAACTAAACGACGAGACTGTTTCATCCATGCAAAAAATGGTAAACGCCACCATTGAATCAGATGATGAAAAGAAAGTACTCAGAGAAATCAGATCCAGATTTATGGAAAACTTCTCACCAGTAAAGAAGGAACTTAAAAAAAAGAGCCAGCTGGGAAGGTTAAAGGACGAAATAAACAGCTTAAAAAGTGAATTAGACCTATCAAATTCTAAAATAAGAAAAAAAGAAACCCTTATAAGATCATTAGAGGATAACCAGATTCTTGTTGAAAAGATCCAGGGCAATTTAGAGACTGCAAAAAAAGAAAAAACCCAACTGGAACGTGAAGTGGAAGAAGCACATGAACATCAGAGAAACAGAGAAAAACTGGAAAATGAAATAGAAAAACTTAAAAAAGAATTTGAATCTTCCAAAGAACGTTCAGAGGAGATAGAAAAAGCCAAATCTGAGATTAAGAGAATCATAGAATCCAATAATGCTATAAAACTTCGATTAGAACCCTTAAAAGCTGAGTTAGATAAATTGAATAAGAAAATGGATGATGATAACACTGCCATCCGTAATTTAGATGAACAAATAAACATCCATTTGGATGAAAAAAAAAATAGCAGGCATTGCCCACACTGCGGTTATTGATGAACAGACCCTGGATGAGAAAAAAATTCAGTTTAATGAGATAACTGACCTGAAAAGAGATATAAAACACACCAAAGAGAAATATGATTCCATAATTGTTCCTGATAATCAGGAAATGAAGAAGATTGAAGAATTATATCAGGATATACGTGATGCAGAAACCAGTCTAAAAGCTATGGGACTGAAAATCAAGGCTACTCCTGATAAGAAAATGTCAGGTGAGATATTCCGGGATGGTGAAAAAAATAGCTTCCATCTCGAACATGAATCCGGGAATTGGACTGCACATCAATCTCTGAAAATGTTCATTCATGGTGTGGGGGAAATCACAGTCACAAGCGGAAGCCAAGATGTGCAGGGAATGAAAGAAAAACTGGAAAACTTGAAAACTCAATACCAGGAACTAATGGATTCTTACCCCACCCATGACCTTTCCCAATTAAAAAACATGCAGAATAAGAAAGAATCCCTGCAAAAAGACCTTAAATGGCTTGAAACCCAACTAAACAGGAAAAGCAAAAAAGGCGAGGATGAACTCTTAAAAGAAATAATAACACTTGAAAACAGAATAAAGTCAAACTGGAATAAAATACCTTCAGAATCAGACTTTAAAGAATGTAACGGTCAGGACAAATTCTTAGTAAGAAAGCATTTATCAGAAAAGATAAATCTTATGGAAGAGGTCATAAAACAGATGCAACGCGACCGTCAGAAACTCAATGAAATCCTGGAAAATGATAGGAAAACTGTTGAAAAAACCAACCAGCTCATGGTGGAACTGAAAACCCAGTTACATGGTAACAATCAGCGCAAAGATGAAATTGAAAACAGACTCCAGAGATTAAATGAAGATGGCTTAAGTGCAGAGGAAAGGGAATCTAAATTAAACCAGTTGTCTCTTGAAATTGAACAAAAAGAACGAGCCTGGAAGAGTTACCATGCAGAAATCGAAACCAAAGAAATCAAACCCTTAAAAGCCTTCGAAGGATTAAAAAATAGGGTTGAAATGCTTGATGAACAACTCAGAAGTCAGGAAATCAAACGTGCAGGGATGGAAAGGGAACTGTCCATTCTAATGGCCCAATCAACAGATTCAACTGTGATAGAAGAAAAACTGGCACAAATGGAGATGAAAGAGAAGGAACTGGATATTGATACTCAAGCTATTAAACTTTTATACAACCTAACCTCATTCTACCATGAAAAAACCATAAACCAGCTCTCTGAACCTCTGGAAACAAAGGTCACCCAGGACTTGGAAAGGTTATTAGGGCCCAAATACTCCCTTAAATTCGATTCAAAAATGAAACCTAGATCAGTCAATGCTTTAGGTGAAGAAGCGCCCCTGGATATTCTCTCCTTCGGAACTCAGGAACAGGTGTGGTGTCTTTTCAGATTAGCATTAGGAAGTATTCTATCTCAGGGAGAAAAACAGTTAGTGGTTCTGGACGATCCCCTGGTAAACACCGATCCAGTGAGAATGCATCATGCCCTGGAAATACTGGAAGAAAATTCTAAAAACATGCAAATAATCGTGGTTACCTGTGATATAGACAAATACAGTTCACTATCTGGCGCTAACTTTATTTCCATGGATGAAAAACTCAAAGAGATTTAATGAGAAATCCCACACAAAAACATTATTTTCTTTCACCACCTAAACTTCCAAAAAGTCTTTAAAAAAAGTTTTCAGGACTAAAATAAATAAATGCTTTAAAAATAAGATAATCAAATATGATCTCTGTTTATAATATTCAGATGGTCTGAGTTCTAAATAAAATAACATACTTAAATAACAAATAGGATGCCAATAGGTTTTTCCATGGGGGATAAAATGTGTGAACAATGTGATTTTTGTGAAAACCCAGGTCTGGATAATTGCATAATCTGCAACAGATGCTACTGTGTTGACCATATGGGTGGAGACGGTTACTGTATTGATTGTTTCTTTGGCACTGGTCTTTTCTAATATTTACAATCCCTATGATTTATATGGTTCCTTCTAAGATATAGAAAATGATTAATAGGGCTGTGGACAAAAAGGAATGATTTTCTAATTTTTTTCCTGGTTTTCATATTCACTCGAACATATTATCTGGTATATTGGGTGCAGAGTATCTTTACTGGTACTGGTTGTCAGCATCACTCCAGTAACCTGCTCTTTTATGTTATGAGAGGCAAGAAACCATTATAAAATGATGGTGATGGCTGCAAACATTCGATATACAGTGATCCCATAATTCTTAATAGACCAGTTCATACATATATTTAAATTGAATTTTAATTGAATGATTTTTATGATTGAAGGGGGTTACAGGAATGCTGGATTTTGGTTTAAGTGACAATGCACAGATGAAGGATTATGCCACTAAATTCTTAAATGAACTCATCCCTGGAGATGAAATAACGGGAGAAATTGTTGTTGGCGAATTTAAAAAAGTACCCATGGGAAAAAGAGAAGTTGCAGAATTCTTCATCATTATAACCGATCATAAAAGTCACAGCAAATGGGTTTGTGAATTAACCACCCCCTATTATCCGGAAACTGACAATATTTACGGTGAAAAAGGAGGTGTGTTTTACACTTTCATTGACAGTTTAAACCATGAGGTTAACAGAACACCTCTTAACTGGCAGGAGAACTATTCAGTGAATTTTAACCGGTTCAGAAATACTATTAATCATAATCTCTCCAGTGTCACTGTGGAAGCTGTAAAACCAGCAGATGAGGATGCAAAAACTGTTAATTTAAAGGTTACCCATGCTGTGGTTAAGACTGAGGTGAAAAAAACTGAACCTAAAACTATTTATGATCTGGCACAGGAAGACTCCATAATACTTATGGCCTATGCTCACCTGCGCAATAAAGGAGACCGGATCACCGTCAAAAACATTTCCTTCGAGCTGAAGTCATTTCTCGATGATGGTAAAATAACAGAAGGCGCTTACAAGACTGCCCTGGAGGAATTGAAAAAATTAAAACCATCAGTTGATAGCGAGTAATGGAATTTCTCATAAATCTCTTTGAATTTTTGCTATTTTTTCAAACGAAATATAAACAGGATAATTTAATTGATTGAAGAAATAATGATCTAATTATAAAAAAAAAGATTACATCACAATCATAAGGGAATATTTTATGAAAATTCAAAGAGGAAGTTTATTTCATCCAGAAAAGGATTATTATAAGGCCGCAGGGATCATCTTACTTGTTGCTGTGATCCAGTTTTTTATGGCAGTTAATCTGGCAGAAACTCAGTATCCTGATTATAACATTGCAAACAATACCTTAAGCTCCCTTGGAGGCACTTTACCATCTGTTGAACCATCAGCAACTATCTTCAACACCAGCATAATCTTACTGGGAATTTTAAGCCTCTTAAGTGTATATTTAATTCTTGAAAGTGGGGGTTGCCGACTCTTCTCATCATGCCTTACCATATCTGCCATGGGGCTGGTGGGTATCGGGATATTCCCCTCCTATGCAGGAGGAGCTCATACATTTTTCGCCTTCATCACCTTACTCTTCGGATGCCTGGCTGTGATATTCTCTTATCGTCTGGGATTGAACATTCCCATGATAATAATATCCATGATAACTGGTTTAATAGGCCTCAGTATCATTATTTTCAGTTTAGTCTTTGGAATGAACAATTTAATTATTAATTATCTGGGAGTGGGAGGCACTGAACGTTTCGTTGCCTATCCACTTCTTTTGTATTTTGCAGGCTTGGGAGGGTATCTCACATGTCGGGGTCAGGATTGGGTGCGAATTAGATTCACAGAAGGATACTTCTAATTTGAATAATTCTGATTTATTTGTGGTTGAATCAAAAAATTTCCTTCGTTTACCTGAACAAAAAAAAATTCTAAATTAAAATTCTTGAATTAAATCAGGAAATATATTGATAGTGACCAGACAAAAAAAATGGTTTTTAAACTTAAATAATATCCATATACCAAAATATATGCTCAGGCTCTTTTCATACTCTGATCAACGTATTTCAGAAGCTCATTACCTAAATCTGAATATATAGTCAGCCTACTAATATCCAAGGGAACGTGAAGTCTTTGCAGCCGAAAATAATCCCCATCATAAGCCTCTTGTGGCCTTATTCCTCCGAAAAAGAATCCACTATCTTCAGCCAGTTCAGCCAGTAAAATAGAAGCTGGCTGACTCACTGGTAGGTCAATAACCACAACCTCTGCACCAGCAAATTCTGCCAAATCATCAGCCACTCGGATAATTTCAAGCCATTGGTGCTCGTTAGATTTTAATACCTTTATTTCACCTTTAAGGAGTGTTTTATCATAATTAACCTGGAAGTCTCCCTCTAACTTCCCAGGTGAAGGCTTGCCAAAGGTGTGAACCTGGCCCATGTTTTCATATATTTTTGATATCATGGCCTGGTGATATTCAGGTACATATATCTTGATGGGTGATGGGGTGGTAAGATAATTAAAACAATGCAGGTAAGATTCTCTTTGTGGGTTTTCATCTTCATTGGCCAGACCTTTAAAAACACGGGGAGGGCATGCTGCAAGATCAATACCACAGGGCCTCCCACCCAACTGTATAATTTTCCTCTGACTGATAATATGACTGGTAACCGGATCCACTGAAACTCCCTTAAGCTGCATATTTACAGCCTTCTCCTGCAGGGCACTATGTATCATTTCCATTATCCCACGACTGCGGTGAGCTGGATCAACCACTAAAAGAGCTTCTTCGGCCATCGGGACAGGGCCGTGGCTAAGCAAGCCTCCATGTCCTACCACATCACCATTTTCAGCAACAGCAACATAACTTATCACCCTACCAGTACCTATAAGGTGTAATAGTCCTTCAGGACGGTAAAAATCTTCATTCTTATAGGAATATCCGTATGCTGCCCAGAAGAGTTGTGCTACTTGTATAGCCTCTTCAGGCTCCATAGGTCTAATAACATAATTTTGATCTGGTGCCAGTTCTGCTGTTCTACTTATAACATCCTGTTCTGATTCAAATGAACGAGATAAACGTTTAACCATACGCAAAACTTTACCCTTACGACCCAGATTTTCGAAATGAGCTTCATCAACTGCACTGCGGATTAAACGAAAACCCAAGCCCTGCTCTGGGGATTCAACCGCAAATTCAGGTGGAGGGTAACTTTCAGGAGATTTGTCAAAAGGAAGTCCTTCATCCCGGATGGACAGGGTAAGCTCTGTTTCACTTATTTCTGCTTTTATGAAAATATCACCCAGACTCCCATCAGGATAGGCATGCTCCAGAGTGTTCATAAAAGCCTCTTCCGCAGCTAGTTCCAGACGTCGCACCTCTAGATCTGATAAACCAGCTATATAAGCTAATTTACGGATATATACCCGTACCATATCTAAAAACCTTTTATCAGTTGGAACACGCAAACCAGTTGTTAAAAATTGACCCATGACAAAAAACCCCTTTTTAAAGTTCCTTTGTAAAGTTTATACTTTACATAGATTTCAATGCCCTTGCTGCGATTTCTAATTAACAATAAGCCCATTCACCATAATTCTCTATAATAATGATTGAGTGAACTGATTAAATATACTTTATACTAAAAATTAAATCACAAGATAGCTACCATAATCTTTTAATCATAAAGCAGAGATAATAAAGTAAAGATATAGCAAAGACTTAATAAAAAAATTTTTTAGGGGTTAGTGAAATGGAAGGTTCACCTTTAATATGCAGTTCATGTAATGCTGAAATTCAAAAAGGTTCCAAATTCTGTAAAGAATGTGGAAAACCTGTGGAGGAGGGTTTAAAAGTAAATAATATTCCTGAAGGCAGGGTTAATTGTCCTCAGTGTGGTGCAGAGTTGAAAGCAGAAAATAAATTCTGTACTTATTGTGGAACTAAAATTGAACCCATAACTAATTGTCCTAAATGTAATGCCACACTTAAACCCGGTACTCGATTCTGCACAGAATGTGGTACCAATATTTATGAATACAAACCATCATCCACCCCATCTGGCACTAAGATCTACACTGGTACCAAAATAACCAACACCCCTCCAACAACACAGACCACTAGAAAAGATGACCCAATGGAAGAACTTAAAGAAACCGGTATGGGACTGATGAAGGATGTGGAAAAAACAGGTAAAGGATTGATGAAAGATTTAGGTAGTTTTTTGGATAAATCATCCAATAAAAGTTCAAAAAACACTATCAAACCCGCAAAAAAGAATCGAAACTTTTTGGTTTGTGATAAATGCGGTGGTTACTACGAACTTCAAAATGGAGAATCACCAGAAGACTTTTCCGATGAATGTGAATGTGGTGGGCACCTGGAACACAAAACAGAACTTCCCTAAAATTCCATCACTTCTGGATTCATTTTATTTAAATTATTTTTTTGTGGCCTTAAATTATTGGTGGTTGATCGATATTTACAGACAGTTTTTGCCTTAAATTGTCTTTATTTGGTGAAAAATCCATAAAAAACGAATTTCAGTTTTAATGATAAGTCCAACACCCATTAACTTTACATTCCCCCTAAATACATATAATTTATATATATCTCATGAAATTAAAAATCTATTAAATCAGTCATTTTTTAGGAGTTATTGAAATGGTTGATGAATATCTAAAAAAGGACACGGAAAGAGTTCAAAAAAAATATTCCGAATTAATGCACAACCTTGAAATAGATGCAATTGAAAAGAAAATAGAATCACTAAACAATAATCCATCAAAGGATTCCATGGATATGATTTGGTTAGAAATCTACACTGATGTCCTTGATTTAAAGAAAAAATATGCCAGTGAAGAATTTAAAAAATAAATCAATTGTTAATTTATTAAAATTCACCAAGAATGTTAAGAATGTTTTTTAATAGATCTTTATTAATTTAATCTTCAATCTTCATTTTAAGAGGTATTATATCTCTTTATGTGCCCAGCTCTTTTAAAATTTCACGAAGGATTCAAGAGGTGCAATAAATTAAAATAAGATATTTTGAGCTTTATTTTTGCTAATCAATAATGATCCACTTTATCTTCAAATTTATCTTCTTCTTGTACCCGTAAAGAATTTTTAAGAATTGTTTTGGGAAGTTTTCCAGTTTTTTCTAGCAGAACTTCAATATTCCCAATAAATTCATGACAGTACCTGATACCCTGTTCCAAGTCCTGGGGACTCCTAATGCACTGAAAATGGTGTTCATCCTGATAATGCAAATCAAAAATCCAATGTAAGATATCCAAACACTCTTTTTTAAAAATACCCTTTTCGCAGTATGTTTCAAGGTAATCTATCAGGTAATGGTAACTTTCTTCACTAACACCATCTCTAAGTGTAACAGCCCTGGCAGCATGATAAAATGCATAAAAGGTGCAAATTCTGGTTGAACGTTTGAAACCATGGATATAAGTTTCCTCTGCCTCTTTTAACCATATTTTAGCTTCTTTAAGTGATAGTTTGCTTTTTAATGGAGAAGGTTCAATTTTTTTTAGATATCCCTGATAATAGAGATCATCAATCTTGTCCAATTAAATCACCATTATTTTAATGCCAAAATATTGCCTCAAATAATTCATTAAGGTATTCAAATCATTTTGTAACATTTTTTCTATATATAAACTACTGTAAAAAGTTAATATTAAATGTTTTCTATAATGCATTGTTTATGGTCATCAATGAATTCCTTTAATGGATAATATTTTGCTAATTATTGTATCTATATTATATCCTAATTAAATTTGTGCCCAGTTTATGGTACATGTTTTTATTATCAGTTGTCAATATATGGCCATGGACTTGTATTTGAGGTGTTTGGTTTGAATAGGAAGTTTAATCTCAATAAAAAAATTATTATATTATCCGGTATTTTACTAATTGTAATCCTGGTATTGATTTACAATATAATGACCTCTGGAACCCATTTTACCAGTGCTGATGCGGATGGTAAAGAGATTTCATTTAATTATCCAGACGGATGGGCATTCCAAGAACGTACAGCTGGTACTTTGATTCAAGGAGAGAAAAATGGCACTAATTCCACTGCTCATTCTGTTGTAACCATTCGTAAGATCTCAGCTAATGGAACATCCCTGGATCAGGTAAAAAATAACGATATATACGTTAAAACTGGTAAAATTGTCAATGAAACCAATCGCACAGTAGATGGTGCAACTGCCACTGTTCTGGACATTGATGAAATGGGAGGTCCTGAAAGAGGAAAATTTGGTGAAGTTAAGTTGATCCTGTTTAGTAAAGGGGATTATATTTACATTATTTCCTTTGTAACAGGAGATTCAATGAAAAATTTACAGAAGGATATTGATCATATCCTCAATAGTTTCCATGCACCTGGAAACTAATTTTATTCTTTTCTAATTTTATTCTTTTAATATAAGATATTTCCATTGTATTTAACTGAAATAGAGGTGGATTAAAGCTAATGAATAGATAGTATTTATGAATAAAATTTCTCCAATGAAGAATCATAAAAAATTAGCTATTCACTTTAACTTGAGATTTTCTTTATAACCATTGAATCAGCTATTTTCTGGTAGGCATCTCTATACCTCTGGGCATCAAATGTTAAGATCATGGTGGGAACATCTATATCCCCTGCAGTTAAGAAAACATAACAGCACACCTGAAGTCCATCTTCAATTTTCAAACCAGTTTTATCTGCAATAGTAACCTTTTTTCCCTTATAAAATGTGGAACTTATAACTGTTCGGTTACTTTTATAGTAAAATATTTCCCCTGCAAGGTTCTCTATACTTGTATTAGAACTGTTGTAGATTTCCAGTTTGCATTCAGTACTGTTAGAATTATCGAGAACTACCATTTCAGGAGGGTACTGAAACTTAACCCATTCATTCTCAAAGTTTCCCCCGGTACTGGTTTTTTCCATTGGATCTGCAGTGCCAATAAGTTCAATGCACCCACTCACAGATACCAAACATACGGTAATAAATATCACCAATAATTGAAAAAATCTCGTTTGAATCCCTCACAATCAATATTAAGTAATAATATCAAACTTTAATGATTTTTACATTAAAATATTGTTAAACTTACTTAGCATAAATCTTTTTTCATCCAGTTTATAGGGTTAATTAACAATTATCCTTATCTAATCATTAATAAAATTCACGAAAAAAGAATTTAACAAAATTGATATAGACCAAAGGAAGATCAATTAAATATCTTAAAAAGATATCTAAAAAAAGGTTTTTTTCAACAGTTCTCGCATGGAACTGTTGAATTTTTTGTATAATTAGTAGTTACTAGCGATTACGATTGAAGTAGCTTCACTGTGTGCAGTTGGTTGGTATCTCCATCCGTAGCCAGAGTAGTCGTAGTCAACCCAGCTGTTTCCATTCCACACTTCAACAGAGCGGTGGTTGGATACATAACGGTTTGCGTACTGCACTATCCTAGCTTTGGTACCTGAAGATGTTAACTGATTATATAGTGCTGCACTGTTATCCCAGCAGTCCCCTATACCCAGAGAACCATATCGGCTGCTAGAATAGTAAGTTTTGGTGTAGCTTCGGACGGCAGTTGCGTAGGATTTTTTTGATGATGTTTGGGTTGATTTGCTTGAACTGTAACTGGATTCGCTGGTACTTTTTTCACCGGCTGCAGCCTGGACCTGAGCCACGTATTTGTCCCAGTTTTCCATGGCT
>JACBOA010000022.1 GCA_013403005.1 Methanobacteriaceae archaeon
GATAGTTATTATTTAGATAGGATAGTTATTATTTAGATAGGATAGTTATTATTTAGATAGGATAGTTATTATTTAGATAGGATAGTTATTATTTAGATAGGATAGTTATTATTTAGATAGGATAGTTGTTACTGGATGGTCACGTATTAAATAAGGTGATTGATTTTCTACTCAGGAATATATAAAATTTGTAAGTTAGATTGGTAAGTTATTAAAGTAAAGCATATGAATATTAATAATAAAATGAATTAATAATAAAATAAAAATAAGTATAATTATAAATTTGATCTTAATTACGTATATTATTATGATATAAACTGTTTAAAGTAATTATAATCAGTTAATATTGCATTTGTAATGTAATTTTCGATTATTTTAATAATAATATTGGAGGCGATTTATATTACTCATAACTATCTAGAAGTATATGAAGAAAACAAGGATCTCATGAGGTATGCGTCCAGTTCATCAGTTAGGGTTAAACTTTTAATCTGTTTGAGTGAAGGAATTCAAACCATGGCAGAGATCAAAAAAGCTACTGGAATAAGTGGTTCAACCATCTCAAACAACCTTAGCAATCTTGAAAAAAGAAAAATAACCACCAAAGACGGGGATAAATATGTTTTATCACCTCTTGGAACCATTATAACCCTTAACTTAATAGAAAACATTAAAACAACTGCCTCCGTCAACAAGTTCCATCAATTATGGGTGGATCATGAAATTAGTAGCATACCTCCAGAATTGATTAAGAGTATTGGTGACCTGGAAAATTCCACTCTTATTGAATCAGAGTCTGGAGAGATTTTCAAACCCCATGAAGTTTATGAAAAATTAGTTTCTGAATCAAAATATGTAAAGGGAGTTTCCCCAATATTCCGTTCCAGCTACATTGATTTGTTCATGAAGCTAATTGTTAAAAACGATAGCAGAGTTGAACTAATATTAACCAATGATATTTTAAAACAGACCTTAGCTGGTATAGATGCTGAAAGTTTAAAGGATCTTAAAGAATCCATATCTAAAGAAAAGGTCAAATTATATGTTATTAATGAGGATGTGAAGGTAGCATTCACAGTTACTGATAAACATTTGTCATTAGGATTATTCTATCAAAAGGGAGATTACGATAATACCCGTGACCTAGTTAGTGATGACCCGGACGCTGTATCCTGGGGTAACAGGTTATATGAATATTACCGAAACAAATCTCTGATAGTGGAACTTTAATACTTAAGGCACCCTTTAAATAATCTTAAGTTGAAGTTCCCTTTTAAACCCATTTAATGGTCCCCATTTATTGTTTATAACTTTCTCCCTTTTAGTTGAGTATATGTTATTATAACTTCCATTAACCTTTTGGTTGACTATAAGAATGAATGGAAAACTTAAAAAAGTAGTGAACTAATGGGAATTGAGTGAATGATTCCTTAAACTAATTAAATTGAGGATCCTTAAATTTAATGGTAAAAGTTGTACCAGGATGGCTTTTAAGTTCCAGTTTTCCCTGAAGCTGGGCAGTTAAGCTGTTAATAAGTAGCATCCCCAGACTGTCACTTTTTTCAATTTGGAAATCGTCAGGAATGCCCACCCCATCGTCACTAACCTCCAGAAGGTATTCATCATCTATTTTATGGAAAGCTATTTTGATGGTGCCCTTCCTTTCTCCAGGGAATGCATATTTCAGACTGTTGGTTACCATCTCATTTATCATAAGCCCTAGTGGTACGGCATTGTTAACATCAATCATCACCTCTTCCACATCTAGTTCTAGACTTACCCGTCCTTTTTCAGTGGAATAGGTGTTAAAAATATCCCGGGTAAGTGATCTGATATAATCTGGAAAATCTATACTTTTGAGATCAGAAGAGCGATAAAGACGTTCGTGGATAAGTGCCATGGATTTAACACGGTTTTGACTCTCTTTGAAGATTCCGCGAGCATCTTCATCTTTGATATAATTAGATTGTAGGCTTAGAAGACTGGATATTACCATAAGATTGTTTTTCACCCGGTGGTGAATCTCTTTCATAAGCATTTCCTTATCTTTCAGGAGCTGGTTAACCTGAACCGAGAGGCGCCGTGTGCGCAGCAGAACATGGACCCTGGATTGAAGTACCATCTTGGTAATGGGTACGGTGATGACTTCATCAAAACTTTCCCACATCTCACCACTCAACTTCTTCAGATCACTGTCAGATACAACTAACAGGTAGGGGAGAAAAAGTGGTTTCTCATTTTCTTTTCTTAACTGTAAATCTTTACTGTTAGCAGCCCATGATGGTAAATCCATGATTATAAGACTGACGGAGTCTTTTTCATCCTCGGGGATAGGTGAGTCATGGTAGATAATATTATATTCCGTGCCCAGAAGCTCTCCTAACATTTCACTGTTTTTCTGGCTTACCATGGATATCAGTATTTTTTCTGCCCCTTCCATTCTAATCCTCCTAATATGAAAAAGTAACTCTTGATTCCGTAGGAAAATTTATTATTTAACTATTTTTTATTTAAGTATTCTTTATTAACCTATTCTCCAATTAAATTTTTTATAAGGATTAAAAGTTCTTTTACCACCAGAGGTTTGACCAGCACACCATGGGCACCATGCATCATACTCTGTTTTTCCACAGCCTGGTGTTGTTGAGGGCTGAGGACCAAAAAAGGGATTTCTAAAGTCCTGAGACGTTCGCAGGATTCCCATACACTTCGGTTAAAACCAGAAATGTCCATGAGCACCAGGTTGATTTTTTCCCTCCTTTGAACTTCCTTATCCAGTTCTGCGGGATCCTGAAACCCATAAGCATCGTAACCCTCTTTTTTTAAAATTTTGATTAGAATATCATTATTGCGCTGGTTGCGGTTTAAAGCTAGGATAAGGGGTTTAGACATTTAAAACACCCCTAATCATTCTTATCGTTCTTTTTGAGTTCTGGTGTGCCACTGATTATTCCGCGTATATCAGTTAGTGGCTGACCTACCCTTATTCCGTACTGGGTGATACTCAATTCACGAAGACCTTTTTCAAAGTCACTAAGACGTTTTTTAAGGACTCCAATTGCCTTGTGCAGTTCTCCTTCAGTCTCGAAGTATCTGAGGAATAATAGATTATCTGCCAAGTAACTGATTCCGATTTCGGTGATTTTAAGGTCTCCACTGATGTTTTCTACTTCATTTATGAGGATCACCGTCACTCCCGAACGAGTCATATATTTGGCCAGTGAGTGGAGATGGCTAACTGGATCTTCCCCCCTTAAGGATAGACTGTAACCAGAAGTGCTGTCAATCATCACAATCTTGGAGTTGTTATCATCTACTTCCTTACGCACCAGTTGGGCGAATTCCTCAGGAGAGTATCTTAAAGGTTCCACTGGCACTACAGAAAGCATTCCTGTTTTAATCATACTTTTAACAGGTATGTTTATAGATTCACAGCGGTTTATTAGGCTTTCCTCACTTTCTTCAAAGGTGTATACCACGGATCGTTCTCCGCGTCCTGCTGCTTCCTTCATAAACTGTATTCCCACGGTGGTTTTACCCACACCACTGGGTCCGCTTATTATAGTGGTTGTTCCCCTCTCAATACCACCATGCAGGAGTTCGTCCATCTCTGGAACACCGGAGGATATGGTTTCCTGTGTGAATTCCTTTTCCACCACCTTGGGGCGTAGCCTTGGGTAAATCTTCACACCATTAGGAGTGATACGCATGGAATGAACACCAAAACGGAACCCAGAACCCCTGTATTTACTGATGGATATACTTCGACCTTCAGAGAAGAACTCCAGATTTATAATACCATCACACATGAACTGGAGGTCATCATCCGGGTCATGATCACTGAATTCTGATGTGAAAAGAACTGTTGCTCCTTTATCAGTTAAAAAACGTAGGAAAGACAGTGCCTGTTTTCTGAACTGGAATTCGTCAGTTGAGAGGTATCTGAACTGGGTGATGGGATCTAAAAATACCCGGTTGGGTTTAATGGATTCAATTTTTTCTATGATCTGGGATGTGGTGGACTCCCTCTCAACCTCGGCTGGTGAAAATATGTCGTAAGCCTCCATATTGGCAAAAAAATCTTCATCTGGACTTAGATCCAGGAAATCAATCCCTGTAGTGTCAAAACCCATTTTCTGAGCATTGGTCTTCACCTGGGCTGTTGGTTCTCCCATGTTAATGAATAATACTTTTTCGTTATTTCTAACCCCTTCAGTGAGGAAATGCATCCCCAGAGCAGTTTTACCAGTTCCTGGCAGCCCCCGTAGAAGATAACTTCTTTGGGGTACAAATCCACCCATTAATATCTCATCGAAACCAGGTATACCACTGGATAGTTTGCCATTTTTAGACATTAATATCATCCCCATTGTGCACTACTTAATACTAATTTTTCATCATTGGTCTATTTTAATATTTACATTTCTTTGGGAATAATAAATTTCCACTTTAACTATTGTATTTCACACAATCATAAACATTCAAGGTAGATTATGTGAACATTGTCACAAAATGAGTCTTACTTCATAAAAAATGAATTACGATAAACAAATAAAAAATGGAGAAAAAAATACACTTGGCGAAGGTAGACTAAACATAAGGAAATAGATGATTAAATATTAGGAAGAAAAAAGAAAATTTGGAAGAAATGATTATGCTCATGGGAAGAGTTTATTGACCTAGCTTATACTCTAGGAAAAAATTTTAAACAGATCACGGTCTTTTTAGTGCAGCAACTGAAGCAGCGAAATTCTGCAGAACCTTCTTGGAAAGGCCTTCCACAAATTTCAGGCTACCTGCACATTCATGACCTCCCCCATCAATCCCTGCTTCTGGTATTTCACCGACCAGTTTAAGGATTATAGTGTTGAGGTTAAACCCAAAAATCTCATTGACAGCATCGGTAGCCCGGATAACACCAAAATCAGGCCCGTATGCCAGGGTGACTATGGGTGTTTCTTCTCCATGTTTTTGTACCATCTGGTCGTGTACGAATCCGCAGGTCTTCCCAGGTGCGGGGAAAGTGAACTTATGAGCGTATTTTTCCACATCCAGAACATTGAAAATGATTCCATTGGGGAATTTCTGGGTTTTCAGGTTGGGCATGGCAGCAGCCAGTTGCCATTCCACCCTCCTCTGCGATTCAGTGTAAAGGGCGTCCACCAGTTTGGTGTGTTTTTCACGGTTTCCCAGTCCCAGTATGGTGTCCATTATACCCCTTCCATTCATGAATCGGAGGTAGAATGCTTCAAAGTCTATTGCTGTGGCTATTTTCTCCAGATCATCTCGATCATAACCTTTTTCTTTGGCAAGATTAATATACCATTCTGCTTCCGGTGATCGTGCGTGATCTCCCACTGCTGCAATCCCGGGTAAGTGGAGGAGTCTGTCTTTAACTTGGGGGTTGATCATCTGGGCCAGTTCCACTGCCAGAGCACCGGCTGTGACCTGACTGTCCCCTCCTTCCAGGTAGGGATTTACATGCACATCCACGTATTCATCAACTGCAACTCGGCCCTCAGTGACTTCTCCAGGATAGTGATGGTCAACCACCACCACTTCCAGATCGTAGATTTTAACCTTTAAAAGGGCTAGTATGTCTTCCTCAGTGGAACCATTATCCAGGAGTACTATCAGTGGTAACTTCTGACCGTGACGTTCCAGGTCTTCTAAGGCGAAGCTCAGGTCTTTAACCACATCTTCAATTTCATAGAATGGTGCTTTGCTGGGAGAACGGCGGAAGTAATGCCATTCTGCATCATTGGCCGGGTTGATCTCCTGGAGTAAAGGTATAACGGCTTTTTCCACGGCTATCCCGGCGCATATACCATCAGCATCTGCATGATGACGGACCAGAATACTCCTACCGTCCATTACTGCTCTGCGGATGGACTTAGCTGCAGCAACCAATCTCGGTCTCAGTTTCTGAATGATGGGTGCTTCCTGAATTAATTCCGTGTTTTCAGGTTCAGCACGCTTGTCTATGGCTTCATCAATGATTTTTCTGGCTTCAGTGGCTTCATGACCATGTAATCTTTCAATGGATTCTGATTCTATCTGGATCTTACCACCGTGTAGTGAGACTTCACCCAAGACTTCCACCATGTTGTCGATGTTTATGTTGGGGTAGACTCTTACTCCGGGTTCATCAAAGGCGGCTGCCCAGGTTATACCAGTTTCATCGGAGACTGTGAAAATAGTGGGACCACTGGTCTGCTGGATCTGGATTACCTCACCTACCAAACGCACATTTTGTCCCTTCATCTTCGGAGTTATGTCTGCAATGCAAGTGCGGGGCATTTCCTTTTTTAGTTTAACAAGTTCGTAGGTCCCTTTGATGGCTGCTGGTGAGAGATCCACTTCACCCCTGTTGTGTTTTATTTCCATAACCTGCACAATTAACTCATCACCCACACTGTAAGGAGGGTTTCTAAGACGCAGCAATCCATATAATTTCTTAGATAAACTTACAAATACACCGTAATCCTCGACTCGGGTGATCTTTCCCTTGTAGTGTTCTCCTAATTCCAGATCCCGGAGTTCGGATGCTGGATGTAAGATGTAAACCGGAGTTTTTCCATGTTTATCCCGGCAGTCTTCACAGTAGTCTCCAGATTCTATGGGCCGACCGCATTTGCTGCACTGAATCAACTCTCCCTTTCCCTGGCATTCAGGACATATTTCTGTTACTTCAACTTCTCCTTTTCCATTACAAACTGAACAGGGTACTTCCTGTTCCTCGTCAAGTTCAAAGCGTTTTCTAGCCCCTCCTGAAAGGCCTTTCAGATGATTTTTAAGATTTACTTCGCCGGTGACCCCGGTTCCATGGCAGTTTTCGCATATTTTATAGCTGGAAACTGTGCGTCCCCTGCCCTTGCAATGTGAACATGTCTTCTTCATGAATTATACCTCAAAAAAATAGTTATTACTGATATATTGTGATATTTACTCAATTTTTATAAAAATACGATCTCATAATCTCCATATATTTTGAAGAGAGCCTTTTATGAAATACATTCCTAATGAATTCTACCTAAATGAAACCAATATTATCTTCTTATTTATCTAAATACGACTAACATTAAAAGATGACTTACTTTTCCTCTTTCAGGTGCTGATATAATTATTTATCTTCAAGCGTGAAAAATTCAAGAAGATTTGAATTTAGCAGGATTCTGCCTCACCAGTTCATTCTTTTGTTGCTGGTATTCCAGTGATTTGCTCATAAACTGGTTGGCCAGATCCACATGGGAATTGGCAGTTTTAGTGTCATTTCTCATGAATAAAGGAATGGCTACTTTGAGTTCATTGGTGGCATTGATCTTGGCATCTATTTGCTGAAGAGTCAGTTGCAAGTAATTGATGTAGATCTGATCTTGAAGGCTTTTAGCATAGAACATTGCTTCCTGTGTAGATGATTTGGCCATATTGAATTCATTACTGGCATTATTGATCTGTTGCTGGGCATCATTGTACTGATATTTATTGGTGCTGGTGGCTGCCTGGTTGAAGTAAGTATCTCCTGCACTCAGATGATTGTTTATTGTGTCACTCAGCTGATTGATCTGACTCAACTGCGAACCTAAACATCCAGATAGGGAAACGGTTACAGTTACCAGTGCCAGAATTATAAGTATTCTACGCATGAAACACCTGCTACATTATTCAAACAAACGGATAGTTAATAGCTTTTTTTAAAAATTTAAATGGATTTATATTTAATTATGTTTTATTTATTATATAATAGTTTAATTTAAGCTGTGGCTTATAATTTTATTCTGTTCTAATGGTTTATAATCTATTCTAATCGTACAACATCCGTTGTACTCTTGAGATTTTATCTTCTAATAAAAATATTATTAATCTGAAATAACTAAAATTTGAAATGCTTAAAATGAATAAAGGTGATTTGTCTATTTCTAATGGAATATTTCTAGATTTATCAAAAATATAAGAATTTTAAGCAAACATTAAGTAGAATAGTGAATTCTTTTTATGACTAATCTCTTAGATTGAACTCGTCCTTTAAAAAAAACAAAAAAAGGATGATTGTATCAATCAGGATTTCCATAAGCCGTGGATATTACAGTAACTTCGCGCTACGATTTCCTGGTCATTTGAAGCTGGGAATTCAGCTTCTGGTGGGTCCCCAGGTTTTAAAAACACCATGAATAACTGATTTCCAGTGCGAATTTCAACCCATTCTAGGTGGTGGTTTTCTTCCATGGGATGGGGATTTTCTCCCACTTTCACTTTAACAATCCCCTCCTGTTTTTCTATGATGGGCTTGTGTTTAATAGACATGTCTTCTGAGTGTTTTTCATTTAAAAGTTTCATGGGAACATGGCAACAAACCAGATTCCCATTCCCGGGAGAAAGAACAGTTACTATGTTCTCACAGACATCACAACGATATACCTGCTCTTTTTCTGTCATTTGAACCTCGATATTTAATTTTTCACCATCATATTCCCAATTCAAGCATCTATAGAATTTTTTTGGATTTTTTTTTGGGATGAGAAAATTTTAAACTGCACTTGAGAAATTTTAATAGACTTCTTAGATTATAGATGCAATGGAATTAGACGACTGCTGAGTGAAGTCCCTAAGAGAATCTATTTCACCTTCCTGCTATTCATATCATCCATCTAGTACTCTTCACATCGTATGATGAAGTATTTAGTTGGATGGTCGCATGAAGGACATTTTTCTGGAGGTTGTTTTCCAGTGACAGAGTATCCGCATTTCAGGCAAGTCCAGGTGACGTTTTCTTCTTTCTGGAAGAGTGTTCCAGCCTCCACCTGTTCCAGGAGTTTAATGTATCTTTCCTCGTGATGAACTTCTGCTTTCCCAATGGAACTTAATCTCTGAGCAATATCATCCAAACCTTCTTCCTTGGCTACTCTGGCAAATTCAGGGTACATTTCAGTGTTTTCATAGTGTTCTCCCTCAATGGCAGCCTTGAGGTTCTCAACCGTGCTTCCCAAAGTTAAGGGAGCCTCGGCTTCCACATGAATTGCATCCAGATCCTTACCCATCTTTTCTTTAAGTTGTTGGATAAGCCTGAATAACCACTTAGCATGTTCTCGCTCGTTATCAGCTGTTTCAAGGAATAGTTCAGAAATCTGAGGGTAACCCTCCTTCTTAGCCTGTTTGGCATAGAAGGTGTAACGGTTTCTAGCCTGACTTTCACCAATAAATGCTTTAGTAAGGTTTTCTAATGTTTTCTCCATATCATCACCAAATCATATATGTGAATTCAAAGTAAATAAATTTTTTATAAAAATTTTTTATAAGATAACAAGATCACTAAAACCACTCCATAAGAAAATTAATGCAAAAACAATAAAAAAAAAGATAATAAAAACCTATTATAACCCCTTAATCGTATTAAAACTGATTCTAATCTCATCAAAAGTTAGAATTGTTATTTAATATATTTCATTTGATTTCATTAGGATTTGCTTTAATCATTTAATTAAGATATCTGGAAAAAAGATATAGAATAGTAAAACAATAAAAATGAAATAATGAAAATGAAGTGGCATTAGGTGGTAATTGTTAAAAAATTAAGTATTTTTAAAAAGGGGAGATTCTTGGGTGAAGGAAAATCAGAGCATTAGTAATCTATCATCAGCAGGTGATATGCCCCTGGAATATGATGAATCGCAACTTTCCATTTATTTGAAACGTATTAAACTTTTTAAAGTATATTCTAAGGGTTTAGCAATTATTGTAATAGTACTGGGAGTTTTAGCAGTTCTGGGATGGTTTTTAAACCTGCCAGTTCTCCGTGGTGAATTTTTAGGATACCCTGGCACCAAACTTAACTCTGCATTTATATTTATCACGGCCGGATCTGCACTTTACCTTCTTAATATCCATTTAAACTCAAAACAAAAAATCTTACCCAGAATACTGGCAGTGGTAGTTCTAATTTGGGGTGGTTTAACCCTGCTGGAATACACTACTGGGGTTAATTTTGGTCTGGATCAGATTTTCGCTAATTTTGTACCGGGCCAACTAAGCGTTCTGAGTAAAAGCAGAATTTTAAGTGCCTTTAATTTCGTCTTATTAGGAACTGCACTTTTAATGGCCACTTACCAGTATAAAATTCGCTGGATGCAAATTATTGCATTTATATGTGGTTTTATAGGTTTGCTGGGTCTTTTATCATATTTTTATGGTTATGGTTCTAATTATCCCTTTGACATTATTGCCAAGATGGCCTTATTATCATCCTTGCTACACATATTCCTTTCAGTGGGTTTACTCTGCCTTTTCCCAGATAAGAGCTACATGGGCAGAGTAACCGCTGAAAACAGTGGGGGTTACATGGCCCGACGCCTGTTACCCACCACATTGGGATCTGTGTTTATTCTGGGGATTTTAATCAAAGCCGGAAATAACTTATTTTTATACAGTGAAGACTTTGGTGATGTTTTCACCCTTATTATCACCATGATATTTTTACTTGCCATAATCTACTGGAATGCTCTTATGCTTAACAGAATGGATCAAAAGAGGCAGGAATCCAATCAGAAGCATATGAATATCAAAAAATTCTATGAAAATCTGGTAGAAGGTATTAATGAGGGAATATGGGTTTCTGATAAAAATGACAAGCTATATTTCATGAACCAAGGAATGGAAGATTTAACTGGCGTTAGTACAGAAAAAATGAAGAATTTGGATATTTTAAATGACCTCCCTGATGAAACAACTGGTGAACTGAAAAAATATTATAAAAAAGCCAAAAATACCCTGAAACCAGTTTATTATGATTCTATTAGTGTAACCAACCCTAAGGGGAGGCGGTCATATCAAAGCGGCTGGATTATTCCCCAAATATATAAAGGGGAATTTAACGGAGCCATATGTACAGTTATTGACCAGACCCAACGTAGAGAAGCTGAGGATGCACTTTTAAAGTCAGAAACCTATTATAAAACCATTTTTGAGAATACAGGTACCGCTACCATTATCGTAAGTGAAGATGGTACAATCACTAGTGCCAATAAAAGATGTGAACCACTCACTGGTTATAAAGTTGATGAAATACGAGGTAAAATGACTTGGATGGACTTTGTACACCCTGATGACCTGGAGATGATGAAAAAAATCCACAAGATGCGCAGGGATCCTGAATCGAATGCACCCTCTGAGTATGAGTTCCGTCTCATAGACCGGAATAAAAATGTGAAACAGATCATGCTTTCAGCGTCCCTTATTCCAGGAACTAAAGATAGTGTGATTTCCCTTCTGGATATAACCGAAAGGAAAAATTCAGAAATGAAGATTAAACAATCTCTGAAGGAGAAAGAACTTTTATTAAGGGAGATCCATCACCGGGTTAAAAATAATATGCAGATCATCTCCAGTTTACTCAATCTGCAGCGCAGCTATATTAACGATGATGAAGCAGATAACCTGCTCCAGGAAAGCCAGGGAAGGGTGAAAAGCATGGCCCTGGTGCATGAAAAACTATACCAGACTACTGATCTGGCAAGGATTAACATTGCTGAATACATCAGGAGTCTGAGCATGAACCTGTTTCACAGTTACTCAGTAAAGGCTGGTATTAACCTCCGTCTGGATGTTGGTGAAGTTTTTTTTGGCATTGACACTGCGGTTCCACTGGGACTGATTATAAATGAACTGGTGTCCAATAGTTTAAAATATGCCTTCCAGAATCAGGAGGAAGGGCAAATCATGATTTCCCTCCATGAACACCCGGATAACCAGACAGAGGGCCAATACCTATTAACTGTGAAGGATGATGGGATTGGCTTCCCAGATAACCTGGATTTCCGTAATACACATAGTTTAGGACTTCAACTTGTTAACACACTGGTTAATCAGCTTGATGGTACTATTGAACTCGTTAAAAATAAGGGAACATGTTTTAAGATAATATTTCAGGAGCAGAAGTATAAAGAAAGAGTTTGACATTCAAATCTGGGGATGATGTTATTTTGACCATTAATAGGGAGGTTAATGATGTTTCATTACGATTCCCGAGGAAGGAATAGGCAAGATATTTACTACTTTTTGGAGGAGTTTTTGTAATTGCTATCATAACCCTTTTTAATGAATAGTAATCTATTTTTTCTGATGATTCTAAACCAGGATAATGAAATTTTTATATGGGAATTTTTATTTACCCCCATAATCATATTGATATTCATGGAATGGAACCGTGAACTCCTACTGGAAAAGGCCAGCGACATAAAAAGGGCTCAATTGAGTCTATTAGAAATTACATCTCAAGGAATTGAAAAATTTTTAGAAGACCCCCATCTTATTGCAGCTGCCAAATACGAACTAATTATCTCCATAGAGGCAGCCATATCTATTTGTAACCATATTAATGCAAAAGTCGGTGAAAGAACTCCTGAAACTTATGCAGACTGCTTCATTCTCTTAGCACAGAATAAAATTATAAATCCTGATTTAGGGGATAGACTTGCTCAAATGGCTAAATTTCGCAATTTACTAGTTCATGTGTATTCTAAAGTGGATGATAAACGAGTTTATCAGATCATAACTGAAAATACCTCTGATTTAGAAGAATTAATCAAAGAGTTGGGATTGAATTGAAAACATACCAGCTTAGCCAACTGGAAAAAGTTTCTTTGAAAAAAAAATTGTCTGAAAAAATCAGAACCCACCCTGAAATTTTATTCTGCTATATCCATGGTAGTATCATGGACTCTTCATGGTTTAGAGATGTTGACCTGGCAGTATACCTTAAAGAGGACTCTATTGAAGATGTTTATACTTATGAAACTAAAGTTTCCCTTGAATTAGAGAGTTTGGTTGGCTTACCAGTGGATGTTAAGGTTTTGAATGTGGCTCCTTTAAGCTTCCAGTATCAGGTGAGTAAAGGAGAAGTTCTTTTCACCAGAGATGAAGATACCAGAACCAGTTTTTTAGAAAGAACCTGGCTTCTTTATCTAGATTTGAAACCTGTAAGGGAAGAGTACTATCGAGAACTGCTCAAAGAATAATAAAGAAAAAACCTGAAAACTTGAATTATAGAAGCCATAAATTCTATTAAAATTCTACTAACCTATTATTTTTACTTATGGAGTAAATACGTTAATATTTTCCTGATTTAATATCCTGCTTTAATTTTGGAGATAAACTGGCAATCTCCTATTTTATTGCATAAATTACTATAGATTAATATAAAACATTATGAAAACTATTAGAATTATAAAGAGAATTTTAGAGTTATAAAGAGAATTCCAAGTATTTTGTTGTATCAATAGAACAAAAAATATATCTAAAAAATGTATAATAAAAGACCAACTTTTTCTAAAAATAGATGGCCATTTTTAAAAAATAATTAAATAGTAGACTTTAAAAAATATGAATTAAACCCAGTATAATCAAGGAGAGTAGGTATTTGAACCTGGAAACACCCAAAAATCGCCTTTTAGCTGGTATTATTTTATTTATAATCTTGATAGCTTTATGTTTGCACTATGCAAGTGAACAGGAGAATCATAAAAAATATCCCTCTTACAAGGAAATTTTAGCCTCGTATCCCCAGAAAGAAGTGGTAAATGTTTTCGGGAGTGTTAACCAGATTAATAATGGTAGTTTCCAGATTGAAGAAAATTACAACGGTCAAATGGTTTATATGACCATCATATCCAACACTTCAGTCTCATTAAAGGACAAAATTACTTTAAATGGAGTTTTAGGTCCGGATAATCAGATTGTCAGTGTGCAGGTTATGGAAGTTAATGAATACTGGAAATACATATTCCTTCTATTTCGTTCTTTTCTTGTTTTAATCTTTTTAATATATGTTTTCAACCGTTACTGGCAATTTAACCAGGAAAAATTTGAATTCAGGAGGCGGTGAATGCCGGACTGGGTGGTTCATGTCTGTGTGGCCTGGACTTTGTGCCGGATCCTTAGCTTAAAGTATCCCCAGTTTAACCCTGGAAACACAGTTTTAGCCATGATTGGGTCTGTGTTTCCAGACTTGCTAAAAGTTTCCATTCTTTTCGAGTTAATGGGATTTGACTGGTGGGATTACATCTACGTAGTTCACTTACCAGTTGGATCATTCTTAATGGCAGGGATTGCCTCCCTTTTTTTCCAGGAGAAAAAAACAGCTTTCCTCTTTTTATCCCTGGGGATTTCAACCCATTATCTCATGGACTTACTCCTTATTCAGTTGGGAAATGGAATGACGCTATTCTATCCAGTAAGCTGGATGGGATTCTCCCTTAATCTGGTGCCCAGTGATGACTACCATATAACCCTAGTGGCCCTGGCTGTTACACTGGTGGTTTACCTGTTCACCCGGTGGCTTAAAAAAGGAAAATCCATGGAAAGTGGATCTTTAGACAGATGAAATTATAATTAAATCATCTTTCCTAGTGTATCGTGCGAATTATAGTATTCATAATAAATATACCAAGTCTGTACTTTATATCAAGTCTGTATTTTCCACTGGAAATGAATTTTAAAGTATTCCATGAAATCATTACTATTATAATCTGCTAATCTGCCTTTTTCTTTAAGAAATAATTCTGATTTGTTTGCCCACCTCATCCCTGGTGACCTGTATGATTTTAACTGACTCATTCCTTTTTTTCTTTTTTTCTGATGAAAATGTCCCCATAGTTACTGAATACATTATTATAGGCCTTTTTTGTACAGAAAAAATTGAGATACTTGCAGAGACTTTAGGAGACTTTTTTTTAATCTTAATCATTCATTTAATTAGTTATTTTGAGAATTTTTTTACAACTTTAAATCAGTGAATTCTTCTTCAGTGAATTTAATCAAAAAACAGGTTCCCTCAGTCTGGTCCAGTTCGATAGTACCGTTGATCTGATCCACCAAGGTGTTCACCAGGCGCATTCCCAGTGAATGGGATTTTTTAAAGTCCAGACCTTCAGGTAATCCCACCCCATTATCTGCAACCATTAAATGGAACATATCACCTTTTTTATGTAATTTAACGGTAATCTCGCCTGGTGAATTATCTGGGAAGGCATGTTTTAAGGTGTTGGATATCAACTCATTGACTATTAATCCCAGGGGTATGGAGGTGTTGATGTCCATGAGTATTTTACCCACATCCAGGTTAAGCTGGATATTATCTCCAGTCACATAGGTGTGGAAGAGTTGTGCAGTGAGTTTTTGAATGTAATCCCCGAAATCTATGCATTTAAGGTCTGTGGACTGGTAAAGCATTTTATGGATTAGTGCCATGGATCTGGCCCGGTTTTGACTCTCCTTGAACACTGCCAGGGCAGCTTTATCCTTAATGTAACGGGATTGCAGGTTCAAAAGGCTGCTTATCACCATGAGGTTGTTTTTCACCCGGTGGTGGATCTCCTTAAGGAGCAGTTCCTTTTCTTCCAGTGACTGGCGCAGCTGGGCTTCAGCTTCTTTTCTACGGGTGATGTCCCGGGCTATGGACAGGACCATGTTATCCCCACGAAGGTTGAAAAGATGGCTGCTTATCTCCACGGGTATTTGTTTACCATCCCTGGTTACCTGCACTGCTTCAAAGGTTGCTGTATTCCGGGATAATATTTTCTCCATTAATTGAGATAATTTCTGACGAGTTTCCAAACTATGAATATCTGATGGACTCATGGATAGGAGTTCATCCCGGTTGTATCCCAGGCGCTGGCAGGCCACATCATTGACTTCGGTGAAATTTCCTGGTGTTCCATCATTATTTATTGTATGGAGGAATATAGCATCATTGGCATTGTGGAAAACTTCCCTGAACTTCTCTTCACTTTCTTCCAGTTTAAGTTCCATTTTCTTCTGGGCACTGATGTCACGGGCTATGGATGAAGCACCTATAATCTGCCCGGCAGCATCCTTAATGGGTGAAACACTCAAGGATATGTTTACCATGGAACCATCTTTGCATCTGCGCATGGTCTCGTAGTGGCTTACCCTTTCACCACTTTTGATCCAGGCCAGGATGAGTGATATTTCATCGGTATTGTAGGGTGGTATGAGCATAGCTACCGAGTTACCCACTGCCTCCGAGGCCGTGTAACCAAATATCTTCTCAGCACCAGGATTCCAGGTTAATATAGTTCCATCTAATCCCATACCCATAATAGCATCTTCAGTGTATTCAAAAATAGATTTTAGATAGTTCAGTTCCTTTAAAACATCCGAATACTTCTTTCTAGTTTCCTGAAGAACATCAACCGTTTCCTTCTGTTCTAGATCTTGATGTTTCATACCAACTACCCATATAAATTTCTCTAGGTAAGGTTTAAGTTTTATCTTTAACCATTTTTATGGTTATGCCAGTTTTTAAATGGTAGATATATATTATCAACTGCAATTAAAATAAAATATTAAAAGCAAGAATATATTTAAATTGTTAGTATATGCCTAATTAAATCATGATAAACTGTTTAGAGAGGTTTAATATTTATGAAAGGAATTGTATTAGCTGGAGGCTCTGGAACAAGACTCTATCCCATTACCAAAGCTGTTTCCAAACAGTTACTACCCATATATGACAAACCTATGATCTACTATCCCCTATCCGTGCTTATGCTGGCTGGTATAAGGGAGATACTGATTATCTCCACCCCACGTGATTTACCTTTGTATAAAGATCTTTTGGGTGATGGTAGTCATCTGGGTGTTTCATTCTCCTATGCTGAACAGGAGGAGCCAAGGGGTCTGGCTGAGGCTTTCATTGTAGGTGAGGAATTTATTGGTGAGGATAATGTGGCTCTGGTTTTGGGTGATAATATATTCCACGGGCACCGGTTCAGTGAAATTCTGGAAAGGGCAGCCTCCCTGGAGGAAGGAGCTATTATCTTCGGTTACTATGTTCGAGACCCCAAAGCCTTTGGTGTGGTGGAATTTGATGATGAGGGTAATGTATTATCCTTGGAGGAAAAACCCGAACACCCCAAATCGAATTATGCCATACCAGGTTTGTACTTTTATGACAACAGTGTGGTGGAGATTGCCAAGAATGTAAAGCCTTCTGATCGTGGCGAGCTGGAGATAACTTCAGTTAATGAGGAATATTTAAAGAGGAAAAAGTTGAAGGTGGAGCTTTTAGGAAGGGGTATGGCCTGGCTGGATACTGGAACACACATTGGACTGCTGGAAGCCAGTAATTATATTGAAGCACTCCAGAAAAGGCAGGGATTCTTCGTGGCATGCTTGGAGGAGATTGCCTACAATAACGGCTGGATAGATGAAAAAACCGTTTTAGAATTAGCTGAAACCCTTAAAAAGACCGAATACGGTAAATACCTTGTTGAACTGATTCATGGTGAGTTTTAAGAGATTTGCTTAATAAGGATCCCATTCCTTGATTTCCGTGTATTGCGGGAAGTCACCATAGGGATATTTCTGGAACAGTTCACCCCATCTTGTTTTTTTAAAGGCGTTGATCTTCTTTTTACCAACAGTAGGGTACCATAAATGATCGTGGTAGAATTCTGATGCGAATATGAAGCTCTTGAAGACGGGGGAATTGAACAAAGCATTGTGGATGATGGGTGTTTTCATGGTTTTTTTCCGGATGATCTGATCCCAGCGTATCACCGGACTTTTGGTAGTCTGGAAGTTAAAGTTAAGGTTCTTTATCTCTGCATCATCCATTCCCATGATCTCTATCTGGTCAGTGTCCCCCATTCCCAATCCACGATCGTGGGCTATTTTAATGTAGTCTATTTCTAAGGGTTCGAATCCCATAACCTTAGCAGCAAGGGCGTCGATTGCCACCTGATCACTGCTAGCAAGTATTACTTCACCGTAAAATGGTTCCATGGTTCTTGGTCCAGCTCCGTTCCCACATACACATCCGTCCATAACTGCGAAGACACCATCGTGGATTTCCTTCTGGATGGCCAGTAGATCCACCAGTACTTCGTGTATCATTTTATGGGCGTGATGTCGGTACTTGGGGATGAGCCCTCCGAATGCGTTTTTCATGGCACCTGTGGTTTGGGTGTGGCCGTGGGTTTTTACTGTGGGGAAGTGGATTACATTGGAGTCTTTGAAGATTTCCGGAATTAACACTCCTCCGAAGAGTTCATCCATGGCCAGCATTTCTGCCCGGGGCTTGTACTCAATCCATTCTACATCGGTGAGGGGCTGGAATGTGACACCCTGCTTATCAAGTAGAGGTAGCCATTTGTTGTAGTAAGCACCCTTCCAGGGATGGGTTACCACGGTCTGGTTTTCCACTGCCAGTAAATTGGAGTAATTATCAGCTTTGAGGGTTTCCAGAACACCTTCCAGTTGCCAGGGTGGTGTGGAACAGGCAGGATAGAAGAGTGTCCAGGACAAGTTCAGTTTAAGGATGTTTAATTTATCCCTTTTGAGGGTCTGATGGTAATCTGCCAGGTGCATTAGATCCTGGTAATCTTTAGTAACGGTTTCTGGTGAGGTTTTTTTAATTGCAACTTTTGACATTTTAGTTACACCCAAATTATTTATTTCTTATAATTTATGGTTGTACATTCAACTTTAACTCTTGATAATCTTTCTTTTGAACACTAAATAGACAACTAACCCCAATATCACTCCGTACCACAGAGTTCCCAGTCGGATGATCAGGGCCACTCCCACTGACACCGTACTGGTGAGTCCGAAAAACTGTAATAATCCTGATATGGTAGCTTCTGCTACTCCCAGACCTCCAGGTATCATGCTCACTGCACCTACCAGGGAGGAAAAGCTGAATACGAAGGTGGAAACAGTTAAGGTCAGGTACTGGCTGAATCCCAAAACAACCATGAAAAGTCCTAAACACTCACAAAACCAAGCTGCTACAGCCAGGATGGTAGTTACCAGGAGAGTTTTAGGTGCCATGGTTTCTTCAAAGGTCTGGTGCATATTTTTTACATCAGAAGAGTATTTCCCGGCCCGTTTTTCCATGAAGAAAATTAATTTTTCTGAGATGAAATTCGATTTTACCACCAAAAAGAAGGCAAGAAAGACCAGGAATATGATGAGGAGTAAGTAGGATCCTTTCTCATAATAAAAAATACCAGTTAATGAAAGGATTATAAGGGCTAAAAGGTCTGTTACCCTGTCTACGATTACAACAGGTATGGTCTTGGCTAGTTTTTCCCCGTTTATTTCTTTAATAAGCCATCCCTTCCATATTTCCCCCATCTTTGCCGGGGTGATGATCATGGAAAGACCACTGAAGAATACAAAGAGGTTGTCCCGGGATTCCAGGTGCACCCCCACACTCTGAAGGAAATAGTTCCATTTAATGTAGCGGATGAAGTAGCCCAAAGTGGTTAATACCAGTAGAAGGATGAGGTACAACCACTGGAAGCTTTCAAAAGCCTGGATGAGTTTATCAATATCTGCATATATGCACATGATAAGGTAAACTGCCACTGCCAGGAGAAGGGTTAACCATATCTTGCTTTTCGCCATATTATCTAACCTTTACCTTAAATCTCGACACAATCCTTAACTTTACTTTAACTTCAGTATCATCTAATTTTAAACTTAATTCGGCATATTTATCCCAAACTATACCTTACTTGGTATTATTACCCCCATTCTGGTATCATAACTTTAGTTTGGTATCTATTCCTCTTCTGGTATTATGACTTTAGCTTGATATTATTACCTCTTCTGGGTTTGTTGTTATTACCTCTTCTGGTATTATGACCTATTTGGTATTATTATCTTTCTGGAATTATGACTTTACTTTGGTATTATTATCTTACCTAAGCTTTCTCCAGGTTTTCAACAACTTGGTAAATCCATGATTAATGAATGAAGACTTCACTCCGAATACTGTGTACTGATTGTTGAGGATTACTTGGCGGAGGTTTACGTTTTCTAGGTCTATTTTTCCAATTTCAGAGTCTGATTTTCTCTGTTTATTTCTTAAATCCGATTTATCCATATTATGGTTCCCTATTTCTATGCCTGCTTTTCCTAATTCATTAGCAAAATGCGCATCACTACCCGCAATGCAACCCAGATCATATTTGGATGCGAATTCCAATGCATCCCGGTTGAATTGTGATTTCACACATCTGGAATTAAAGACTTCAATTTTGTGTATGAGTTTAAGGTGTTCCTTTTGTGGAGTGAAGGATTCCTTCCTTATCACATCAAAGGGGTGAGGTATCACTACCATACCATCCTGGTCCCTTATTTCCTCCATCACATCCACTGGTTCCCTGGATTTTATCTCCTCATTTAAGAAAAGTCCAATGATCTCCCCCTGGGTGGTGCTAACTTCTGAACCTACAATGACCTTAAATTCATTTTTTAGTGTTTTAAGTTCTGTTTCAAGGCATTTAATAGTTTTAAGACCACCTTTGATGGTGTTGTGGTCGGTGACTGCCACTCCACCTAGTCCCTTTTTAAGAGAGGTTTTTATTATGGTTCTGGGGCTCATGTAGCCATCTGCAGAGTACTGTGAATGAGTGTGAAGATCAATAAGCATTTAAAATCATTTCCGTGAATTTTGATTTTATTTTCACTTTTATTCTAATATTCATCATCAGTTTATTCAAATGCATCTTATGAGTTATTTAATGAGTGTTTAATGAGTTATTTTCCAAGTTCTATTATTCACCTTCTAATTGCTTAATCCAATTCGTATCCTATTAGACTTTTTTCTCCTAAACATCTTAATCTCTATTTTAAATCCATTATAAGAATTTTATAAATTTATTCCCATATTCCAATTATCTTGGGACCGTATACTACTATGAAGACGATGATGGCCCAGAAGACTAGACTTAAGACCATTCCCTGGTCTTTGAAGATGAGTTCTGGTTCTCCGCCCAGGTTCTTACTGTGGATTAGGAGGAGGTATCTGAAAAGTCCGTAGAAGGCGAAGGGTATGGTTAGCATCAGGTAGATGTTTCCCACGAAGAAGGTGTAAAGAGAATAGGACATGATGAGGGTGCTGGTGGTGATGGTGATCATCTGCTCCAGCATGGAGGTGGTGTAGCCTTCCATTATTTTCCGATGGTTTTTTGCTTCATCTTTCAGGAGGATGAGTTCGTGCCGGCGTTTACCAAGGGCTAAAAAAAGCGCCAGTAGGAATGCGCAGATAATGAGCCAAGGTGATACGAAAACACCTATGGCCAGTGCCCCTGCCATAGCTCTTATAACGAATCCTGAGGATATAACCAGTATATCCACGATTATGATGTTCTTAAGATAGAAAGAATAAAAAAGCATCAAAATTATGAAGGCCAGGGAAATACCTAGGAAAGAAATGTTAAGGAAGTAGGCAACGGTGAAGGCCACTATCCAAAAGATGATGACAAAAAACACGGCATGAGTTACTTTCAACTTACCAGAGGGTATGGGACGGTTGCGCTTTTTAGGATGCTTACGGTCCTTTTCTGCGTCGATGATATCATTGATGAGGTAGATGGAACCTGAAAGGAGGCAGAAAATGAGAAATGCAACCACCGAATCAATAAAAAGGTTGAGGTTCAGGAGGTTGCCTGAGAATAGAATCCCAATAAAGAGTACCAGGTTTTTGTACCATTGTTTGGGGCGCATGGATATGAATAACTCTTTTATGATTTCAAACACCTCTAAAAAAGGATTTGTATTTTTAGTGAACAATGAGTTCATATTTTATTAGGGCAACTAATTCATTTAATTAATTCATATTTAGGTTATAATTAATTAAAGGTATGAATTTAGATTCATATTATTTTTCTAGTTTATGATTTTATTATTGAAGCTTTATTTTTTATAAGTTTCAATGAAAAATTTCAAAAATAAGCATTTTAGAAAAAAATAATAAAAGAAAGTGAGAAGGAAGTGGGAAGGTTTCCTCCACTTATATTTTTTTGTGTGCTGATATGAGTCCGCCCAGTACCATAAATATGGCCAGGATTACACCTACTGGTGGTAGTCCTGTGCTTTGCATGCCCACGGTTTTTGAACTCACTGCCCTTTTAGCTTGAACCTCAGAGGATGCTGCTTGAACCTCTAAGGGTGCTGGTTGAGCATTTACTGATAGTGACTGTGTTTCTTGGTTTAAGGTGGGGTCGTAGGTAGTGGTTGACAGTTGTGGGTTGATGAGGAAGTTTCCAGCACGTAAAAATCGCAGGTTTAGGATTAGAGTGGGGTCTCCCACAGGTACAGTTCCTAAATTCCAGGTCAGGGTTCTGGTATCACGATCATAGGTCCACTGGTTGCCTATATCATCGTTGGCTCCTGCAAACTCCATACCATCGGGTAAGGTGTAGGTCATCACCACATTTTCTGCAGCGTCCGGTCCATTGTTACCCACTTTAAGAGTGTAGGTCACAACTTCACCAGCCACAGGATTGGTCTTACTCGGTGTAACTGTGAGGTAGAGACTGGATTTGGGATTTATGGTCACATCCTTGCTTACTGTCTGAGAATCTGTGGTTCCGTTTACTTTAGCCACACCCGCAGTTTCATCAGCAGTTAAAGTAGCCGTGGCCACACCATTAAGAGTGGTTTTGTCAATGATTTTACTTCCAATGCTTCCCTTATCTGTCTGGAACCTAACCGGAGTAAGATCCGGAATATGCCCCACTACAGGATTAAACGGAGTAACTGCAGTTCCGTCAAAGAGGTTGTTGAAACTCACTGTCACCAGACTGGTAGCACCATTGTTAATAGGATTAGGAGCAGCATCGATGGTCATGTAAAGCCAAACAGTAGGAGCCGGTGCTCCTGAAAGCAGATCTGAGAAGACTGGCTGGTTTAAACCCCACCAATTCTTTTCCAAGTCATTGACACCATAAATAGCACGTACAGCGTTCCCTAAACCACTACTAGCAGTGTTGCCCGAGATACGGCAGAAATTAGCAGTCAGGCTTCCATGGTCATTATATATAGCTCCTCCATTGTATGCAGTGTTACTTAAGAAGGGAGACTGGTTGATGATGGATGTAAACATATTGTTGTAGATGCCTCCACCAGCACTGGCACTGTTACTGATGAAAGTGGAACCATCAATAGTCAACGTATTCAAATTGTAGACACCACCACCATTACCATTCGCGGTGTTTCCACTAACCGTACACTGAGACATACTAAACGTATCCCAATTGTAGACACCACCACCATTACCATTCGCGGTGTTTCCACTAACCGTACACTGAGTCATAGTCAAATTACCCCGATTGTAGACACCACCACCATTAGCATTCGCGGTGTTTCCACTAATTGTACACTGAAACATAGTTAACGTACCATCATTGTAGACACCACCACCTGCAGCAAAGTATCCTTTTTGAATGGTGAAGTTGGTCAGGTTCACGGTTCCGGATAGGATGGTTAGTGGTCTTCCGTTGTTGGTTCCGTCGATTATGGTGCCTGTTTGGCTTTGACCGATGAGGTTTACGTTCTTGTTAATTGTTACGTGTTCCTGGTAGGTTCCATCAGCCACGTGAACTGTTCCACCGTCATCTACGGCGTTGGTTCCGTTTTGTATGGTGGCCTTGGCAGTGGCAGGTGTTAAACCATCATTATCATTATTTCCCGTGGCATTGTTAACGTAGATGGTGTTTGCAGCAGTAACTGTAGAAATAGTAGCAGATAAAACAAATAGCAGACCTAGAAGAAGGACAATTTGGTGTATTTTTTTTGTTTTCAAACTTTTTTCACCTCCCGTTATAGTTGATAATCCCCTAAATACAGTTGGGAAAATTCTATTAGGAGGCGAAATCTAAGAATTTCGGTAATTTAGAATTATACCCCCTATTTTTAATTTGTGGTTGTATTTATTAATCTACTTTTCGATAAAACGAGAAAAATAGTAAAATATAGGGTAATAGTAGTATTTGCATCCTGTTATTAAATGAGTTTTTTTATCTGAAGATTTGTTTACTTAGAGAAAGGATAAGGGAAACTTAATAAACAGAGAATATCTTTCTGAATTATTACCTTTAAAAATATATTAATACCAATATCAATTCAATTCTCAATGAAATTACGAAAATCAGTTTTATTAGTAAAGTGCTGTTTAAATGGGCTAAAATAAATTAAGGCTATTTTCAAAAAATAGAGTTCTTGATTGGGTAAACCAGTGAAAAATTTATCGGAAATTCATCTGGAAATTAAAAAGAAATATAGACTTTATTAGTTTTATTAAAAAAATGGGGAAAAAGAGGATTAAAAATCCCCATATTATTTTCTAAATGCACTGATTAGTCCACCCATGACCATGATTATGGCTAGGAAGATTTCAACTAGTGTAACTCCTGTGTTTTGCATTCCAACTGTTTTAGCACTGGCTGTATAGGAACCTGAAACCGCATTTACTTTAATACTGGTGCTTAAAATCTGGTCATCGGCACCTGCAGTCACCATAGCAATTCCAGTTTGAGTGGCTCTTAAAATTGCACTGGCTACACCGTTAAAAGTATATTTCACCACGCTGCTGCTGCCAAGTTCACCCAGGGTGGTGGTGAAGGTTACTGGTGTGTTGTCAGGTATGTGCCCAGTATTAGGATCCAGTACGGTTACGGTGTTTCCATTGTATAGGTAGTTGAAGCTGGCAGTGAGGGGTACCTGATCTCCCTTCTTAACGTTCAGACTGGCAGCATTGAAGTTCATATATAACCAGGGAGTGTAGGTTACTTCCCCTAAGATAAGGGTGTTGAAGTCAGGATTATTAGAACCCCACCAGTTATACCGGGCGTCAACCGTCCCATACTGATTATATACCATGCTATTGGAATTGGCAACAATCCGGTTGAAATTAGCAGTCACTTTCCCATTGGCGTCGTTGAAAATTATTCCATTATGGGTCTTATCATTAAGGATGTTTTGCTGGAGGAGAGAGCCGATTATAGATAAAGTACCCATTGTATTTTTAATTATTCCATCGGAAAAGGCAGTGTTACCCGTGATAATACAGTTAGTAATGGTTAAAGCACCAGCATCTTCCCCGTCACCAACATTATTGATTGCACCAGTCTCTGCGGCGGTGTTTTGATCTACTAGAGTGTTGGCGATACTCATTTTAGCAGTGTTTAAAATTGCTCCAGCTTCATTTGCGAAGTTTTTTTGGATAATACTGTTGTCAATATTCATAGAAGCCTCACCATGATTTCGGATTGCCCCGCCAGTATCCGCATAATTATCAGCAATACTAGTGTTTTTGATTTCCACATTACCTCCGTTGAATATTCCGCCAGCAAAGGAAGCTGCATAGTTTCCTTCAATTATACTGTTGGTGATGATCATATCACCCTCATGATTGTAGATCCCACCACCCTCGGCATCGCCAAAATCCTCCTCAGGTTCTTGGATAGTGTTTTTTTGGATTTTACAATTAGTTATGGTTATGGTACCTTCCCTGATACAGATCCCTGCACCTGCACCTGCCATAATAGGTTTGATGATGTTTTCCCGGATAATACTGTTAGTAATGGTTAAAATACCTGCGTTGCTACAGATTCCACCACCCAATCCTTCATCAAACAGGGTGATGGTGTTTCCCTGAATGATACTGCTGTTGATGGTTAGATCACCTGAGTTGTAGATTCCTGCCCCCTCTGCCCTATCATCTCCGTATATTTCATCCCCGGTGAGGTTGTTGTTCTGGATGATGGAGTTAGTGATGTTTAGAGTGCCTTCATTGTAGATTCCTCCACCGTATTGTGTTGCGGTGTTGTTGTGGATGTTACAATTATTGATTGTTAAATCACCCTGATTATTGATTGCCGCCCCGTTACCGGTTACATAACCGCCGGTTAGGGTTAAATCCTGTAGAATCAGAGTAATTGCTGGGTTTACAGTGAAAATTTGGTAAATGTTTGTTCCGTTTATTACAGTTGCTTCTTGGCTTTGACCGTTAAGGGTCATGTTCCGGTTTATGATGATCTGGGTGTTACCAGTTCCAGAGTACTGTCCGTTGGCAATGTTTACCACACCGTTTTCATTAACACTAGCTGTAGCGTTTTTAATTGTTTTTTTAGCATTTTCCCAGGTGTAACCATCAAAGTCATCGTTTCCTCCAGTGTCATTAACATAGATGATGTCACCTGGAGCAGCTGAAACCGTGCCCACAGCCATTGAAAAGCTCAATCCTAAAATTAAACAGATAATTGGTAACAAGGTTTTATTTGAATTGAATAAGTTGCTTAATCTTTTTATCAATCATTTTCCCCCTTTTTTTGTTCCAGTTTTTCCAATATTTTTCAGCAATTTTTCCAAGTATTCCTGTGATTTCTAATAAACCCTGGTTCTGTTATTATCTTCCTCTAATATCACAAGTTGTTAAAAACTAGCCCGGTTTTTTGTGCGCAAACTCACTAAGACGATATATTATTGTGACTTATAATGAGATAAAACTTTAAAACCAAAAAAATAATCAATTATTCTAAAAAAAATCTTCTTTCAGCCATTAACCCCCTATTAAAAAAAAGTAAGAAAAAAATGAAATATTTATTATTGCCCCCTAGACCTACCTCAATACGCATATCAAGGTTGAAAATCAAATTTGTTTTAGGTTTTTTTATTAATTATTTCTTCAATACCCCTTATTATTTCTTTAACACTTTCTAAACTTTTTTTAACTTCATGAGGAGAAATTTCTCTTTTTGGGGAGCCCAATTTCACATTACTATAAAAATCAACATTTCTCACTTCCCATAATAAGTCCATTTCATCCTTGTGATTGCTTAATAACTCTTTAGCTCTTTTTTTCCTAGAACTATGACTGTAATAATCTTTTCCATTGATTTTATCCGTTAATGAAATAACAGCTGATTCAAAAGCAGCATATGCCAATCCAGCTACACTGCAAGGTCACCCTGTTCATACAAATCTTCTGCCGATTTTAACAGATTTTTGGCCCTTTCCATGTCTAAGTCAGCCATATTCTTTCGCCTTGATTCGATAAGTCTTTTTCAAGAGTTTTAATAGTTTCATCAATGTTTTCAATCTTTATATCTTTTTTAGGAATGGTAAATCCCTTTTTTATAACAGATTGAACTTCCCCAGTGGTTATCTCAGCCAGGTTTTCATAATAATCCTTTGAATGACCTTCCAGAGATTCAGCTTTTTTCAAGAATTCCTTTGCTTTTTCCAGACGATAAATAAGGTAAGATTTAGGGAAAGAATTTAATTGGGCTATAACCTTGAATACATCGCCTTTAAATACAATTCCGTTGATGAGAGATTCTAATACCACAAAATCCACAGGATCATGTATATCATCCCAGGTGTACTGGTGAATTTCGAACTGGTATGGTAGAAAATCGTACTTTAGAGTGTTGAGGGGTTTTTCACTTACCACTAAAACATCCACATCACTCTTTCGATTTGCCTGGCCAGTGGCTACACTCCCAAAGAGTATGAAAAGCTCAACATCACCTGCAACCTGATTATATAATAGATCAACTCTATTTTTAAACTCAGGGGTGATATTCAGTCTTTTTTCTTCCATGAATAGTTTCCACATGATCTGGACTATAGACATCTCATAATTTATTCTGAAAACCTTTTTGCGCTGGTTTTTTTTCTTAGTTATGATGTTACGAGCACTTAAAACTTTTAATATCCTTAAAACATTTGATTTGGAGATATTAAGTTCATTTGATAGTTCAGTTAGCCCCCATGTTAAGTAAGGCTTCTGGATCATTAAACGCAGTATTTTAACTGTATTTCTAGCTGCAAGATCTTCCAAGTTAAATTGTTCTAAATTTAGTACCATATGTTCTAATATAAGTACTCAAATTTATAAAGGTTTGGAACATACTATTATTATATAAGAAATAAGTATTATTAATATATGGTTCAAAATAACTAAACCTAGTCCTGGTTTTTCAGGGTGGTACCAAAAAACTGTCCAACAATGATCCAGATATGAGTATAGGAGATCATCCCATATCAAGGAAGGAAGACCCCAGAATGGATAAGATAAAGAAATTAAATTACCAGATAATATCGAATGATTTAACATCCAAGTATACTGTCAATAGGATTTATATAACTTAGAAGAATAAAAAAAAAGAGATTTGTGAGGTATTAACCCCACTATTTTTTCCTTGTACTGAATAGTCCACCCAATACCATCAGGGTAGCCAGGATTAATCCAGCTATTGGTGCTCCTGTTTTTTGCATCCCTATGGTTTTCTCAGTGCCTGCGGCCTGGGTTATCACCACATTGGCTGGTATGGGAGTCCAGAATCCGTCCAGGAGGGCGAATAGCCGGGCAGTTCCCCATCCATCGTTGGCGCGTAGTATGGCGGTTATTATTCCATTGACTGTTCCATAGGTTACCTGTTTGCTTCCCACATTTCCCAGGTCGGTGGTTATGGTTATGAAGGTGCCGTCTGGTATGTGGCCCAGGCCGGATGTGTCTTCACCATTGCTGTTGATGGTTACTCTGGCAGTGATGGTGGATGTTCCTCCGTAGGGGATGCTGGTGGGATTGGCCAGTATGGTAAGGATCAACCAGGGGTCGGTGTCAACCAGTGCTGCGTCTCCTCCAATGTTTTTAGGGTTGTCCTGGGGGTTGCTGTTTGATCCCCACCAGTTGTTGGTGGCGTCCACCAGGTAGACAGTATTATCATCACTGAATGCTCCACCGCTAGGAGTGCGCAGGTAGACTCCGTAGTATTCGTTGCCTATGATACGGTTGAGGTTGACGTTGCGGTAAGTGGGTGTTACTGGTCCTCCTGCACCTCCTGAGAAGATGTATACTCCGATTGGCTGGTTATTGATGATGTTGTTGCCTATGATGCGGTAGGATGCAGCGTCCAGGTGGATGGCTCCACCAAGAGCTGAGTTACCCTGGAAGGTGCTGCCTGTGACCAAGAGGTCTGAGAGATATCCAGAGAATATGGCTCCACCAGCTTGAGATTCTAGTGCAGTTAAGTAGTTGCTGGTGAACTGTGAGCTGGTTACGGTGAGTTTTCCCCGGTTATATATCGCTCCCCCTGCATTACCTGCATGGTTTCCAGTGAACTGGGAGTTGGCTATGGATACATCCCCCATGTTTATATATATGGCTCCACCGTTCCAATCAGCATGGTTAGCAGTGAATTGGCTGTTTGAAATGGAAGCTGCTCCGTTCTGGATGTAAACTGCTCCTCCAGCTACACCTGATCCTGCGAAGTTTCCGTTGAACTGGCTGTTCTGGATGTTCACTTGATTGTTGCTGTATATGGCTCCTCCGTTGGTGGTGGCGTGGTTGTTGGTGAATGCACAGTTGGTTACTGTTAATGTTCCCAGGTTGCCGATGGCACCTCCGTAGCCGTATTCACCGTTTTTCATGGTGAGGTCCTTGATGGTGACTGTGGCACTGGATTCAATTTTGAAGATTTTGCTGGAGCCCAGGGCATCGATGATGGTGGAACTGGTCCCGGCACCGATGATGTTCATGTTTCTGTCTATGGCCAGGTTCACATCTGAATGCCCGGCACCGGTTTTGTTGTAGGTTCCAGCAGCCAGGTTGACATTTCCATCGGTTTTGACTCTGGAAAGCCCCACTTCTATGCTCTGCACCGGACCCACGTTACCCGGTCCTGGAGTGGGGGATGATCCATCCCAGGTGTCATCTCCATCAGTGGCCACGTACACATTATCCAAGCCATTAGCAGACACTGCTCCACATAATACCAGGGTGAAAAGAAGAACACTAATAAGGGTGATTATTGGAATCAATTGCTTTTTCATTTCTTTTTCACCTCCTTTTACAGTTATGTCCAATAGGCAGTTTTACAATAGTTTATAATAGTCTATTTCGTATATTTCGTATGATATGCCTATCATAAAGCTGCACTCTTATCAAAAGTTATTCAAATTTTCTTATCCCCAGATTCGATTAAAAGTAGTATAATCAAATCCTGATTTTGAATAACTTCCAAGGTTTAAAACTGTTTTTTAACTGAAGGAGGGAAGAAATTTATTGTTAATTGCTAAAAAAAATCTTAGATATGTCTCATGATTCCCCTAGCCCCTTTTACTGAATTTTCACTGAATCCGAACATTAAGCTATCTGAGATTAACTTAATGTTAAATTATATTCTTTATTTTGGTTTATTTATAATTATCTGAAAATATTGGGAACCGGGTAAAATCGGGTAATATCTACCGGGGGTTATTTTACTAAAAACATACGTGATGGATTCAAAAAGAGCCGTTAAGATGTAAAGAATAACCATACCATGTCTTGAGTTATGTAAAAAGAATAGAAGAATATAACTAAAGTTAGATATCTTAATAGGTAGTGTATCAGTTTGAAGTCCATTAAAACCTTTATAGTAATAAACTAATAGGATATCCAAAAACGTTTTCATGGTTTGTAAAACTTTAATTTAAAGTAATATATGATTAACAATATTAATTTCATTAAAAATTTAATCTAATATCGATGTTAAAATGTATTTGATTAAAAATCTTATTTGATTAAAAAACTGATGTAAAATATTTTTATCAACAAATGAATGCTATTATCAACAATTGAATGGCGGAGATGAGATCATCAAAAACAAAAAAGTAGTGGTGACCGGAGGTCTGGGATTTATAGGATCCCATATTGTGGAGGAACTGCACCCGGATAATGATGTTTTTATTGTGGATAATGAGTCCACAGGCAGGCATGAAAATATTCAGGACTTTGATCTTAACCGGATCAGCCTGATACTGGGGGACATAACTGAGATAGATCTTCATGAAATCATGGAGGGTGCTGATTATGTTCTGCACCAGGCAGCATTACCCAGTGTTCCCCGCAGTGTAAAGGATCCTTTAAGGTCCAATGAAGCTAATGTAACGGGTACCCTGCGGGTGCTCATTGCTGCCAGGGACTCGGATGTGAAGAAGGTAGTTTTGGCATCATCTTCATCTGTTTATGGTGACACACCAGTACTGCCCAAAGTAGAGACCATGCCCCTGAACCCTAAATCTCCCTATGCCACCACCAAAGCAACTGATGAGCTTTATGCCCAGAACTTCACTGATATTTACGGCCTTCCAACTGTTTGTTTGCGCTACTTTAATGTGTTCGGACCCAGACAGGATCCCAACTCCCAGTATGCTGCTGTGATTCCCAAATTCATTACTGCCATTATGAAAGGAGAATCCCCGGTGATTTTTGGTGATGGTGAGCAGAGCCGGGACTTCACCTATGTGAAGAACGTGGTGCAGGCCAATATCCTGGCCTGTGAAAGGGATATGCAGGGTGTTTACAATGTAGCCTGTGGCAGGAGAACCACCCTTAACCAGCTGGTGGATATGATGGGCGAACTTTTCGGTAGAAAAGTCAATCCGGAATACACTGCCCCCCGACCGGGAGATGTGAAACATTCACTGGCAGATATTGATAAAATAAGAAAGCACGGTTACAAACCACAGGGAAAGTTCATTGAGGAACTTGAAATAACCAAGGACTATTTTATAAACAAAAGCACTATTCTAGAACAATAATTCGCTAGTGATGGTGCTAAACTTAAATTTTCTTTTGTTTTAGGATTTTAGATACATTATACGTGGGATTTATTTGTTTTGTTCCAATTTGAGTTAAAATTCAACATTTAATCCCTATTCAACCATAAAAATTGAAATATGCATAGATTGAACAAGGTAGAACATAAAAAAATGTAGAACAATTCAGTGCGAATCCGTGGAAACTCCTTTAAGTTGGATAATATTTATATTAAAAGATAATTTCTCTATTTATGGACTTCAAATAGCTCAAATTATTGATAAAAAAAAAGATTCCGCAAAAGTATTAGTTTATTTTAACAACTTCACCATTGGCTTTATGAATAGTAACTTTCTTATTCATTTTTACGGATTTTCTGATTAACTCATCCTTATCAAAAGGTTTACTGTGAAGGACACGAATCTCATTGACACCTTTATCAATTGGAACTAAACCTTTGGTGACTTTCATAAATGCATCCCCATAAATTTTCTTTGTATGTTAATTAATTATACATGATAACTTATATAATTCGGGTGTCTGTTTTATGTGAAGTTTTCCAAGGCGTAGATTTCTTGGATTTCGTTTTGGCCGTAGGATTATTATTATTCCTAGTAAAATTACATTTAGGTAGGCTTTTTTTATAGACTGAGCGTTTGGTATGATGCGTGTATAATGGCCTAATCCTAAGTTTTCTTTGAGGAATTTGTAATAATTTTTCAATTTTCCATCTTTTCCTTCGAAAATCCTCCCATATTGGGGAGTAATTCGAATAATCGTTCTCTTAATTTCTTGTATATTGCTCCGGACTTATTTCTATAGTCAAAATAATCTAATGGATTGATTATTTTGTCTTTTAACACTCCTAGAATGGTTTTTTTTTATTTGGAAATATATAAAGGAACAAATTTTTGTATTTGTTTTATACCGTTTAAGTAATGTACATGTAACTGTAAAATCCTTTTATCTGCTAGTATTAGTTGTCCTATTTCTTATTAATCTTCTTCTTTTTAGTTCATGCATTTATTTCATCCAATATTTTTTGTATCATGGGGTGAACCCAGGATGAATTAGTATTGCATAGTGGTCTTAATGTTTCGTATTCAACTGCTAATGTCATCTTGAAGCCTGCGTAGTGGCCTTTAGGAGGTTGAAACGCCTCATTTATAGTCTTTATACAAGGCATGTTTGCTTTTGAAAATGTACTATTCCATTAAATTTCAAATCAATGATTAAAGGGGTTGAATCAATTAAAACAGTTTTTATGTCGCGTATTTTTTTGAATTCTAGTTTATTTAATGTTTTTAATGCGAGTTCCAAGTATTTTTCTTCATT
>JACBOA010000023.1 GCA_013403005.1 Methanobacteriaceae archaeon
CCTAAAAGTGTTAAGCGTTTAATGAAGATTAAAAAGGGAGTAATGTCACGTATAAATATCAGAATTGATATTTGGAACCAAAGAAAAGTTTTTGATGGTTATCCCCCAAGTTTTTGACAGTCCCAAAATGTGTGTATAAGAAATATTTTTAATTAATGGAGTACATAAAGTTAAATGTAGGTTAAGAGAGGAGATTTGATGGTTTACTGTCACAACTGTGGAAGAAAAAATGATGATGATGCAGAGTTTTGCTCCAAATGTGGGGAGCCTTTAAAAGATGTTAGCGACTATGGTGGTCGTCGCCGGCCTAGATACCGTGATGATAGATATTATCGTCAAAGAGAGGAGTGTTTTGGACTTCCGCACGGGAATATGATTGGACCTTTAATTGCAGGAATTGTATTAATTTTATTAGGTATAGCTGCATTAACAGGATTCCAAGATATTTGGACCTATATCTGGCCTGCCATTATCGTGATTGTAGGTATATTGATAATAGCAGGTGCAATATACGGTAATCGAAAAAAAGAATAACTAATGGGTTACCTTTTTATTTTTTATTTTAAAAAATTTTCAGATTTAATTTTATTTCCTATTTATTTAATTTGTATCAATTCTAGAATATTTATGAGATTCATCTTTAATACTTATTTAAATGCTTATTTTTTGTATTGATACAACAAAATTAATTAAGACATCAAATCAAATAAATTTCTAATATAATCCCTCAAAATTCAAATTCGTTAGCAGTTTACATAACTAATAAAAAAAATAGAGCTTGTAGTTATTGGAGAGTTGTAGCGATATTTGAAAAAAATCGTTCCCCTGTTTTGTCCTTTTATGGTTAAGAACCATAATAAACGAATTTAGATTTTTATAACAGCCTCATAGCTGTTTAAATTAATTGATAAACATTTGAAAAATAAAAATATTGGGTAAACCAATGGCACTACTGTTAAGTTTTTTTAAAATTGTTCCTCCTATTTACAAAACTAACAAATCTTTTTGCATCCCTTTTTTTAACATCTTTTAATAAAATTTCACCATTGGAATATGTGATTTTTAGGGTCCTTTTCCTTGAAGCCAACAATTCACTGGCAGTAGCCAGCAAACCATCGATAGCAGATTTTTTGGGAATTTCATTTTCTTTTACTTCTGTATCATCCACATATTCCTTTACACTAATAATATCATTTAATGGGATAAATTGACCATCATCAGTTTTAATTCCATCAGGAAGAATTTTGATGGAGTTTTTCAATCCACCTTTAATTACATAATATCCTTTAGTTTCTAGTATTTCCAGCAATTCTGTAGCCAGTTTTATTTCTATTCGTTTAGATTGAGTAGTTAAATCTGCTTGCTCCTCTTCAATGGTTGTTCTTCCATCATTGCTACCAGATTCATCTTCATATGATAGGGAAATATCTTCATCTTCAGTAATCTCGGAATCTCTTTGGCTTTGAATACCAGATTCAATCTCTATTTCACTATCTAATTCGCTTTCTACTTCGGGGTTATAATCCAGACTATCAGAATAATTTAAATGCCCACCACATTCACATTCACTGGAGAAATCCTCTGGTTTTTCTCCGGGTTGAAGTTCATAATAACCTCCACATTTATCACAGATTAAAAAGCCCATATAAGAAACTCCTTAGGTTACATCTATTCATAATAACAATTTACCTACACGTAACTTAACAATTGAATTTACCCTTAGTTGATTTACTTGTGATCAGATTATTAGTATGTGTTAATAAATCAGATGTTTTAATTATAATATCTGTTTTATTAATTTTTAAATTTCTTATAATTCTTCATATTGATATTCATAGATACAACTAGATTCTTTCTGGCAATTAATACACACACTTTCATGGTAATATAGAGAAACCTCAATTCGGGTTATAATCCAAATAATTATGAGGATAATGAAATAAAGTTCCATGAACAGGTTATTTTTAGTTTTTAAAATTCCTACCATTATAAAAAACGACCCCACAACCAGTGCTAGGTTAGATATAAATTTAAGCTTGTTTTCTAGATTAATAAAAATTATTGAAAACAAAGATACGAAAACCAGTCCAGCTCCAATCCAAAAAAAGGTTTGAGCATATATGAGGGGTAATCCAACATAATAATAAATTAAACATCCCATAACAGCAATTAAAGCCCCGAAAAATAGTCCAGTGCAACCTGGACAGTATTTTTTCCCATTGAAGTGGATTATGTGTTTTTCAAATTGGTCACAATCCGGATGATGACCTTCAAATCTTATATTTATATTAGGAATGTTAGAAATTGATTTAAATCTATTATGACTACTTATAGGTCTGTTAAAGCTGTTGATAGGACCATTTAAACTGGGTTTATTAATTTTTTTATTCTGTTTATGTTGAAATTGCATTAAATTCTGGCAAATTCTGGGATTGGTGGCTGCTATCATTCCCATAATACATATTACTACAAATGCTAATAGAATTATTGGTTCCTGAACATCATAATATGTTGGAGAGGGAGGCGACCAGAGGTAAATCGCTAGGAGGAAAAAAAATCCTGAAAAAGAACAGAAAATTAGGAAAAAGTTATATTTGGTAAAATTTTTTATCATGATTTTAATCTCAATTATCAATAAAGATCCCTCAATGCTTGCAGGAGGCCCTGACCTGCCATATATCGATATGTCTGTCGTTTGAACTTATTTCGTGATAATATTCCACCTATTCTTCTCCCTATACTTCCATAAAAACTTCTGTAACACTGATAGAGTTCTTCCTGGACTTCATTACGAGTTAAGTGTTCAGTGGGCATAACAGCATGGACCATGTCATAATTTCCCCAGTTATAATCCTCAAGCCATCCATTCCTTCTGGCTGTTTCAAAGAGTTCTGTTCCAGGGAAGGGGGTTAGTATCATGAAGATGGCAAGATCTGGATCTACATAGTTTACAAAATCCCGCAATTTTTGAATGGATTCATGAGAATCCTGCCTATCCCCTGTGATTAGGGTTGCCTGGGAAAATATATCATTTTCTTTAAGGATATCCATGGAAAGTTTGGAATCAGATGCCCGGGTTCCCTTATTATAATTTTCTAGTATGTGATCATCATGACGTTCCAATCCAGCCATTATCCAGTAATTACCTGCCTTTCGCATTTTAGGAATGTTCTCCTGGTTTCTTATGATATCATCACTTCTAGCTTGAAGGAACCAAGTTATATCTTCAGACAGTCGTCTATTTATTAAATCGTCACATAAATGGCTGGTTCTTTTCCCAAGACCCAGATTATCATCGGTGAGCCAAAAAAAGGTGATACCATATTCATTGTATATATGTTCTATCTCATCAGCTATTCTTTCAGGAGATTTGGATCGCCACTTACCTCCCCAGTATTTCCATTGGGAACAGAATGTGCATTTATGAGGACATCCACGTGATGCTTCCACCAAAGCATATCCTGCACCCTTATAGGCCATCATTTTGAAATTATATTTATTCATATGCTCCTGGACAAAATGATAGCCTGGAAAAGGCAGATCATCCAAGTTAGCGATGAAAGGACGGGCTGGATTGTGATGGATTTTGCCATTTTTTCTAAAGGATAATCCCTTAACATCTGTAAGATCTCGCTTCTCATTTAAGGATTTTACAAGTTCATATAGGGTTACTTCTCCCTCTCCTCTTACCACAAAATCAATTTCAGGATACTTTTTTAGACTTTCATCTGCCAGAGCAGTGAAATGCTGACCACCAACTACAGTTTTAATATTAGAATTTACATTTTTGGCTATTTCCAGTGTTCTTAGTACTGTGAAAGTGTTACACGTTGCCAGAGCACTGCAAACCAGCACATCTGGGTTGACAGATTCAATATGGCTTTGAAGTTTACTCCAACCATAACCCATTGCCTGGGAATCAAGCACTTCAATGTCCCATTTATCATTTTGTGACTCTAAATAGGCTGCAAGTTGAAGTATTCCCAGTGGTGGGGGCATGTATTCCCCCATTACAAACCAGAATATCTTAGGAGGTTCAACAAATAAGATTTTCATTTTTTTACTTCCAGTAAATGAATGATACAAATAATAAACCAGTAATAAATTAATTTAACAATATTATAATTGAATATGGGTGAACTTTAACAAAAATTGTTTAATTACTAAAAAGTGTCTGATAAATGTCTTTAATAGGTCCATACCGGGATTTCTTTCCATTCTGCATTGAATGTTTTAAGTGTCTGGATGATCATGGATGAATTAAATCGATCCACCATCAAAACTCCTTTTCCTAATTTCTGGGCCTGAACCTTCTCCACCAGACCAGGATACTCTTTAACAATTCGTTCCCCATCCTTTCGATAGGTGGATATACCGCCATAAAGTGCTCGGTTGAGTTTATTACGATTATTCTGGTTCATTTTAGTGGTGTCATAGGCTAATATCATACGTGACTTGAGCTTTAAGTTTTCTGCAGTTACTTCAACTGCTTTACCATGAAGTAGTACTCCTTCTCCACTTATTGCTGCTTTAAGTTCAGGGTTGTTTGCCAGCTCATCTAGAGTAATCTGTTTAATTTCGGATTTTACCCGGGCCAGATTATCAACTTTATCCATAGAAGATTTAACTTTAGCACTGTAAATAACGATAAGTCCCATATCACTGAGGCTATTAGAATCTGAAAAGCCCACATAAAGTATAGCTATGACTCCTTTTAATTTTTTAATTTCCTTTGTAAGGTTTACAGCTTGCTTAAAATCCATTTACCTGATCCCCTTAAATTAGTACATTTCAATCCTCTCTTGTACTGTTCGAGTTTAATTTTTCACCGGGAGTAAACATTTGCCTGTGCTTTCATGGAGTGAAACTTCAATCAAAACATTCTTGTTATATTAGTACACCAAATCATAAGTATGTTTTGATAAGTGAATTAGTAAGATTTAAACGTAATTTTGAATACGTAATTTTTAATATTGGTTATAAAAAATGAAAGTTAATATGTTGTAAAATTCAAAAAAAGATGATTAAAAATTAGGGACAGTCAATTTCTCTCCAGAAAGGTTTTATATCCAAGACTGGTGATTGGTCTAAGGCATCAAGCCACCTTACAGTTAATTTATTCCCTTCTTTTTTAACCAGTTCTACTATACATAAACCCAGGGGATTAGGCCTCACTGGAGCCCGAGTTGAAAACAAACCTCTCTTTTCTGTCTTCCCATGAGGAACAACCTTTAATGACACTGGCCCAGCTCGATCCATCCAGTAGATTACTATCAAATTTTTACAGTGTTCAACACCTTCCAGTGCTTCTTGGTAATCTTTAAAAATAGTAATTGTACTTAATTCATCCGAAAATCGTCCCTGATGAGGAGAACCCTTTTTTGTTTTAAATGATGAATTAACCACACCTATAGCCTTAACTTGCATTTAAACCTCTTAAGAATATCAAAATAACCAGGGGCTTAACTTTTTTTATTCGATATGATTTTTAATTTCACATTGTGTCAAAAGTGATGTATAGTAACTTCATGAGTTCTAGAACTTCAAGATATATGTTATAAAAAAATGAAGTAACCCTAAATCAAAATTTATCAATGGAGAATCCCGCAGGAGTTGATTGAATGGGGAGTTTTGGTTGGATCCTGCGGGTGTAATTTTAGGGAGGCAATTAGTATATATTGCTATTGCTTCTCCATTGATCGTGGTTTAATAAAGTATTTGCACATAAGACTTGTATAACATCCCTTATATAGATTACGGAGGGTCCAAAAATATTATCTTACAATATTAAGCAATAATAACAAAAAAAATTTTAGAATATAATTTTTTTAACATATCACAAGTTTGATTCACACTACCAATTATTTTATAAAAAACTAAAAATAAAATTTCTTTTCATAGACGAAAGATCTCAATGAACTTTATAAAATGTTATTACCTTTTTTTGAACTTTTTTCACTGAGATTAACAGTTTATGTGACTTATATCAAAAAACTGCCAGAAGTAAATCATTTTTCAACATTTAGTTATGTTATAATTATCCAAAATTAATCGAAAAAATGGTCTTCGTTAATCAAATCAATATATAGGACATGATAATTCTTCTGGAGGTTCTCTGAATGATAAAATTACTTTCAAAAGGGATAGAAGAGTTAATATACCTAAAATTACAGAACCCGGAAGTAAAGTTCCTAAAAATCCAGTTAAAACCACTAAAAAGATTATAACATAATAGGGAATTCTAAAGTATAGTAGAACCTTGCTTATGCATTCTTTCCAGTTAAAAGAGGATAGGAATATTAAACTAAGGGATACTAGAGCTAAACCAAGGGATAGACATAAAAGCCAAACTTCACCAGCTGGCATAACCTCCCATGAATCCAGGATTAAAACATGTTTAATTCCAATGGCAGTGCCTGCAATTCCTAATAAGAGTGGAAAGTGAGCATATAACCATAACTGATACCTGCCAATTTCTTCACCTTTTTCTTCAGCTCGGGCTTCAGCTCCTCTGGCTTCTTCGAAATATCCCCACCATATACTGAATGCTATTAGGAGTCCCAGGATGCCTATGATTCCATTACTAATATTTAAACCTGTATTTCCAATAAGATAAACAACACCTACCACTGTTTCTCCTATAAGGATAATAGTTAACAGTCCAAATCTCTCTGGGAGGTGAGTGGGATGGAGGGGAAATTTTTTATGGAATTTACCTGCAGATAAAGGAGTTGCCAGATCAACAATAATAGCCAATATCCAAAGAAGGAATCTCCAGGGTGGAGGGACGAATGCTGATAAAACCCAGATAAAAGCTGCTAATCCAAAACCAATACTATAATGGTGGGTGAGGGGACGAGTTTCAGGTACGTTTTTACCAGCTCTTACATACTCTGCCACTAACATGAACCTTAACAATGCATAGAATAGAGCGAATCCGGGTCCTGTTGAACCTAAAGCATCTTTTGCATTAATGGCCATGAAAGCAACAACAATCATCTGAGCCATGGTATAAAACCTATGCATTAAATCATCAGTACCAAATCGGCTGAGATAAATGGTGTGACCGAGCCAACCCCACCATATTACAAAAAATAGGGGTACAGACTCCAGGAAAGATGTGAAAGAATAGCTAGAATTTATATCTAAAGCCAACAATGAAAATGCTGCCACAAAAATAAGATCAAACAATAATTCTAACCAGTTGGCATGTCTTTCCTCCTTTTCATCTTCAAAATATAACCTGGGTGGTTTTATGAGATCTTTCCTGAGCTTCATGATATTAAACCATATTTGATGATTATTCTCATTTATAACCATTAATTAATACATTCAGTCAATCACTTTTTTTACTATTATTTTTAAAACAAGATGATATTAATTATTGGAGATATTATCAGCTAAATTTTGTTAGCTATAAATTATTTACACTTATAACAACTTGTTTAATTCCAACTTGTTTAATTTTTTTTATAGTTCCTTTATTAATTAAATTTATTTTATCCGTTAATATTTTTAATGAATTTTTATGGCCATAAACTTAATATTCTTCTTGATAAAGCTTGAATAAATTATTTTAGCAGCTGTTGAAAAAGAATTTGTGATGAAGTTTTAGGAATTAATTCATATTTTCAATAAAACATATATTTAAATAGAATGTTGTTTTAAGATGTAATTAAGTGAATTAAGGTGATGGGTTCTCACCAGTGCACTAATTGTTAATACTGATGAGAATTTGTTAAGAGGAGTTAATAAATTAGCACAGCATTGAATCTCATGCCTTTACACCGCCTCCGTAAGACATGGCATGGCAACAGTCACTGGGGTCATAAGACCTCAGAGACTAACTTTTTTTAACTTTTAACGAATTTTATGAATTTAAAATATGTATTGGCTATATTATTATATCCATCGAGAATCCAGTCCACATTTTCAATCTAAAATTAAAATAAAAAAATTTATTTATTATGCTGTTTTAAGATGGATTAGGGTGAACTTATGACTGAACACAGTAAACAAAAATACACAAGTTCCATGGATGTTGTGGATGAAAATGGTGACATCTTAGGGGCAGTGTGTGTTACGCCATCCAAGGAGATTGGTAAACGAGACATCCTGTTAATGGATGAGAAAACAGGTACGCAATCTGTCAGAAGCACCACTGAACTTATAAACATGCTTTCTAAAAAGAAAGTTCCTTTCCATGAACGTAAACTTGTTTTAGATTTTTTAGCTGAAAGACTCAGAGTTTTAGAACAAGAATTGACCCTCAAAACTTTGAAAACATTAAATGAAATCAAAGACAAATACTAACTCTTGATGCCATAAAAAATATTCTTTTTATACTTTGAAATCTGGGAGGGGGTTAAATTCACCGGGAAGAGTCCAGCAAAAAAACTTTCTCCAGAGATTGCAGAATTAATTGGTATTATTGATTTTTCACCCATTCCCCAATTTGTGATTGACAAGGATCATCATGTTATCCACTGGAACAAAGCACTGGAGAAGTACAGTGGAATCAAATCTACTGATGTAGTCGGCACTGATAATCATTGGAAAGCTTTTTATGACCAAAAAAGGCCATGTATGGTGGATTTACTGGTTTCAGAAGACTTCGATAGCATTCCTAACTGGTTTCCCAATAATCGCAAATCCGAACTGGTGGACGGAGCTTACGAAGCTGAAAATTTCTTCCCAAACCTGGGAAAATCTGGTAAATATCTGCATTTCACAGCAACCGCAATAAAAAATTTTAATGGGGAAATTATAGGCGGTTTAGAATCATTTGAAGACATTACTAAACGTAAGCTAGCTGAAGAAGAGTTGAAAGTAAGTGAAAAAAAATTCCGAAGTTTGGTTGAAAATCTTAATGTGGGAGTCTACAGAAACACCAGCGACTTAGAAGGCCAATTTATCCAGGTTAACCCTGCACTAGCCCGGATGTTCGAGTTTGATTCCACCAGTGAGATAATGGACATAAAAGTATCTGACCTTTACATGAATCCTACAGATAGGAAACTGTTTCTAGAAAAGATAAACAGGGAAGGTTCGGTAATTGGCTTGGAATTACATTTGAAGAAGAAAAATGGTGATCCTTTATGGGTTTCTGTATCTGCACAAGCACACTATGGCAGTAATGGTTCCATTGACTGGATTGATGGAATTGTAGAAGATATAACCCACCGGAAGATTGCAGAAAAAAAACTGCAAAAAAGTGAGAAAAGATACCGTTCCATTGTTGAAAACATCAAAGATGGTTTCTGTATACATGACTTTGACGGGAACATCATAGATTGTAACGAAAATTTCGCCTTGATGTTCGGTTCCACCACAGAAAAACTACTTGGAACTAATCTGAATGATCTGGCTAGCTCCAAGATCCAAAGTAAAATTAACATTATAAAACAGAATTTAAAAGAAAAAGGCATGGTTGAATTTGATGCAGATCTCAAAGATGACCAACACAAAACAGTTTACTATAATATCAAATCCAGTGTTGTTTCGCTTGAAGGTAATGGACGTGTGCAGAGTTTTTTCAGAGACATCACCAAGCGCCGGGAAATGGAATTAGTATTACAGGAAAGCGAGAACAAAGCACAGAAACGTTTGGCTGAGATTGAAGCCATATATAATTCTGCACCAATTGGTCTATGCGTACTAGACCGTGAACTGCGCTATGTACGTATCAATGAACGGATGGCTAAATTTAATGGTTTTACTCCCAGAGAGCACATTGGAAAAACTATTTATGAAATGATACCCGATATGGCCAGCCAGGTGGAGAGAGTGGCCAGAGAAGTTTTCCAAACTGGAAAAAAAGTCATGGGCAGAGAATTCAGTGGTTTCACCTCTGCTCAACCCGGTGTACTTCGCACATGGATAGAACAATGGTATCCAATCAAAGATTCATCCAATAATGTCATAGGAGTAAATGTAGCAGCCCTTGAAATCACCAGTATTAAAAAGACAGAAGAAGCTCTTAGAAAATCTGAAGAAAAATTACGCCTGGCGATTGAAGGTGCGGATGCGGGTATGTGGTTTTGGGATCTGGAAAAAGGCCTGATGGAATGGACTGATCGCTGTAAGAATATTTTTGGTATTAACCCTGAAACCAGGATGTCTTATGATATTTTTTTAAGTGCGGTGCATCCTGATGATCGGGATGCTGTTGATGAGGCCACTGAAAAAGCCCTTAATGAGGGTGATGAGTTTAAAGTTGAGATGAGAACCATCTGGCCTGATGAGTCCATACACTGGGTTTACTCCCTGGGACGTGTGTTTTATGATGTTCAGGATACTGCTAAAGAGATGATGGGAATTGCAATTGATGTTACCGATGCCAAAATAGCTGAACAGGAACTTCAAGAAACACTTGAACAGCTTAAAAGGTCCAATGCAGAGTTGGAACAGTTCGCTTATGTGGCATCCCATGACCTTCAGGAACCTCTTAGGATGATAACCAGTTTTCTGCAGCTACTACAACGCCGTTATGATCACCAACTTGATTATGAAGCAAACGAATTCATACAATTCGCAGTTGATGGTGCCACCAGAATGCAGGAAATGGTTAATGATTTATTAGCTTATTCACGAATAGAGAGAAGTGACAGAGAATTTGAAGACATAAATACTGAAGATATAATTAAACAGATTATCTTTGATTCTAAAATTTTGATAGATGAAAACAATGCCCATATAACTTACGATCATCTGCCGGTGATTAAAGCAGATTATCCTCAACTGGTTCAGGTTTTTCAGAATCTCGTAGCTAACTCCATTAAATACAATGACCATGATGAACCAACAGTTCATATTAGTGCTGAAAAAGACGGTAATTACTGGATTTTTAAAGTAGAAGATAATGGCATTGGCATAGACCCTACTCACGGTGACCGTGTTTTTAAGATCTTCCAGCGATTACATGCACGTAATGAATATGAAGGAACTGGTATTGGACTGGCTATTGCAAAGAGGATAGTTGAAAGACACGGAGGTAAGATCTGGTATGACTCCTACCCTGGAAAAGGGTCAAAGTTTTACTTCAGTATTCCCCAGGAAGAGGTGCTCTTATGATATCAAATGATACTAACCAGATAGAAGTTCTATTAGTAGAAGATAACCCGGGAGATGTGCGTCTAATTCAAGAGGTATTCAAGGAAGCTGAAATTCATAACACTCTTCATGTGGCAATAGATGGTGAGGAAGCAATGGACTTGCTCCACATGAAAGGAGAAAACCCTCTCAATAGACTTCCCGATCTGATATTACTGGACTTGAACCTGCCGAAAAGGGATGGGCGGACTGTTTTGAAGGAAATAAAAAAAGATGATCGTTTGAAGTGCATCCCAGTAGTGATATTAACCAGTTCAGTCAGGGAAGAGGACTTGATTGAAGCTTATAAAAACAACGCCAACTGCTACATAAAGAAACCTGTAGATTTGAATCAGCTCATCAAAGTTGTTGAAAATATTGGTGATTTCTGGATGAACACAGTAAAACTTCCCCCAAGAAAATATTCCAGCCATTAAGGTGATTCTTTATGATTAATAATACCATCCATGTACTTCTGGTAGAAGATAACCCTGGTGATGCTTCTTTGATCAAGGAAATGTTTAAAGATATTCCTAAAATTCATTTTAAAATAGTTCATACTATCCGTTTACAGGATGCAATTAACATAATAAATGCACCAAAAGGAGTGGAAGGTTCATCCTTGGAAAAAATTGATATAGTTCTTCTGGATTTACAACTTCCAGATAGTGATGGTATTGAAACCTTTAATCGTATGAATAGTATTGCACCGGAAATTCCCATCATCATTCTCACTGGACTGGAAGATGAAGAATTTGCCATAGAGATTGTGGGAGAGGGTGCGCAGGATTATCTGGTGAAAGGTCAGTTTGACAGCAGATTACTGGCACGTTCTATCAATTATTCCATTGAAAGAAAACAGATTGAAAGAAAATTAACTGAAAGTGAAGAAAAATACCGTTTAATGGTGGAAAAAACCCATTCAGGAGTATTTTTTGTAAATTCTAAAAATGAGTTAAGTTATGTTAATAAACAAATGGCAAAAATGTTGGGTTTCAGGGTTTCTGAAATGATAAACAAAAATATATCCAATTTCACCAATCCTGAAGGAGATAATTGCTTTCGAGAACATCTAGACAACATGCGTCATGGGACAGAGATCAGGAAAAAATTAGCTCAAACCTATGAATTAGAATTTTTAAACAGAAATGGTTCCAGTTTATGGGTATTAGTATCTACTAATCCCCTATACAATCAAAAAGGTGAATATTTAGGGGCTATATCAATTATGACGGATATAAGCTCACGAAAAGGTATTGAAAAATCATTAATTGACACCATGATTGAGAAAGACCGGGATTTCTTCTTAATAATGGCAAACATGGTAGAGGCGATGAAACCACTCATCCAAAAAAACCATATCGTGGAAGGTCATCAATTTAATGTTTATAAAGATAAATTCACTTAATAAGTGTTTAAAGCATTTAAACCGATTTTATTTTTATGTTGTTTAAAGCATCTCTGATGGTTAGAATAAAAAAATATGATTTCTTTAATAATAGAATCATGTTTTTAATTCCATAATTGAGCATTAAGAAAAATAGGCCATATAATCCCATATTCTTACATTTTTTACTCATATATTTTTTAATCCTATACTCTTGGATTACAATGGAAATACTATCTAAAAGTTTATATGTAAAATTGAACTACTAATTTTTTTAAGTCCCTTGGTGTAGTGGCAATCATGCGAGACTCTGGATCTTGCGACAGCGGTTCGACTCCGCTAGGGACTATTTTTAATATTTTTTTTAATCATTTCCAACATAACGCCATCTTTATCTATATGACGTTTTATGTACTTTAGTCCTATTAAATTTCTAATAAGACATTTAGATGAGACAAGATAATCCTAACACGCCTTAAATTCCATTGAAAGGTTATTAAGTTATCCTAATCCCATTAAATAATCATTAATTTAGAAAATCATTAATCAAATTTCGCTGATCAATCATTTTATTTTGACATTAATATATTATCTATTTTCAGAAAATATCAAAGAATTAGAACTTTCCAAGGAATAAAACCTGTCTATTCAATATAAAATCTAAAGATAATTAATTTAAAGATAATTAATTCTTATTTCATCTTCTTCTTGGCCATAACTTGAATTCATTGGGGGAAAAATCGATTTATACAAGTGTTATTATATGAATCTAAGGATCTGACTTCATGCTAAGGATAAAGTGAAGTGAATATGGTTCTAAGAACTTGATTATAAGAATAGATGATGACTATACAATTTACAATTTTAACCACTCTATTTAAGTAGGTAGATATGAATGAACATTTGAACAATTAAGTATATATCATATTAAAATAAAAAAGCTATGTACTGAAATTTTAAAACAATAGGTCCATAAACACCTTTAAACAATTTATAGGGATTTAAATGAAAAACAATGATTTCTGTGACATCCAATGCATAAACGAAAATACTGTAATGGATGTTAAATCAGAAATGCTCCAGGAAGAAACCTTTCAAACCATTTCTGAAAATTTCAAAGTACTGAGCGATCCCACCAGAGTGAAAATACTCTATGCATTACTACAAAAGGAGATATGTGTTTGTGATCTGGCTGCGGTTCTGGGAATGACTGATTCTGCAGTATCACATCAGCTTAGATTACTTAGAAATAAGAACCTGGTTAAATATAGAAAAGAAGGAAAAATGGCCTATTATTCAATTTCAAGCCCTCAAATAGTCGAACTAATAAAGATGGGATCTAAAAACGTAGATGAAATTAACCAAATAGGTCATAAAAAAAAGTAAATAATAGAAAGTTTTATTAAAATCAAGATTGAATGGTATAAAATCATAGAAACTTAACTCATAGAACACTCATTCACTAATTTCATAGGTTTTTATTGAATTCCCATACAACACTCTTTAGTCAGCATTAAGACATGGAAATAATCCAATTTATATTTATATATGAATTTTTTTAAGAATTCAGAGGACTAGAATGTTTTATAAAAAAATTCTGATATGCATAGAATCATACGGAATAAACTAATATGGCTTGGGGGAGGGCCAGTGAATTGGAAATGGGAATAAAAATAAGATTTCCAAAGGGAGAGGTAATTTAATGAAGTGGTCATTAGTTGCATTGGCAATATTTCTCATAATAGTAGGTTATGCATTTGTATCCACCATGAACGGTCCAATAACTCCAGAAGGGAGGCTTGCACTGGTAAAAGTTGCCAACCCGGACATGTATCCGGGTCACTTGCACTCGCAACTATTAGCAAAATTTGCCAAAGAAAGTGGTTCCAAATCAATTTTAGTAGTGCACTTTGCAGGTGATTCCAATTACCGTAACTACAAAGAAGGGGATATACAAATACTTGAACTTGCCTTTGTAGACACCCAGGGAACTGGTGCTGAAGGAGCAACCAATTACTTGGATTCTCTTAAAATAGCTTTATTCGGAGCTCCGGAGGGTCGTTACCAATATAAAACTGATGGGAAAGTTTTCACTAATCTGGATGATGCTTTGAACTATCTCTATGGCATAGCCCGGCAAAATGGCCAGCAAGGCCCCATACCCATGTACTGGCATGGGACTGCTCGTAAAGATAACCCCATGTTTGCGCAAGGATGTGGATTCCCACTGTTCTTTGATATAGTTAGGAAACAATACGGCATTATACCAGCATATGTCTATACATTTAAAGGGATGTTCTATCCTTACTTTAAAGACCCCTATGCAAACTTTGAATTGCAACATGCATCTGAACTGCAGAATTACTACCAGGAAGGTATGATTAACTTCAGATGATTTTATCATATTTTAATCAAACTTTCCTGGAAAAAATAATCCATTAATAAATGGGTTCTTTTTCCCTTTCATCCATGTTATCCTTTTTTATACAAAAAATATGTTTATTATTCCTTTTTTTCAAGTGCTTCAAAAATAAATCGGGGTTTGCAGCCATATTTTTTAATAAGAGACTTGATTTGTTCTTCATCAACCTCTTTGAATTTGTTTTTCACTATTTGCAAGGTTTCCTCTTGAGAATAGGATATTTTGATAACTTCAAAAAAGAGTTCAAGAATTAAAACCAGAATTTGTGACAGGAAATAAAAGTCCGTTAATAAATCGTATTTAACACCCCTAAAACGGAATACAAAGGCCGTCTGGATTACTACATTTATTTTGGAAAGTTCTTTCCTATGTTTCAAATATTCCATTAAAACACGATAATAAAAAGGTATAGTGTCAAAACCTTTATTTAAAGTCCACAGACTAAGTCCGACCTTATCTTTATCAATGAATTCCGAGTCCAGAAGATTGTCTGCCAGTAAAACCACATCATAGTCCTGAACTTTCTGGTAGACTTCATCATTAGTCTCAACCCCCAAATCCTTTCTGAGTGTCTGGTAAAATTCACTGAAAACCTGTGAAGAACTCATCTGGTCATCCAAAAATAAGGTGGGATCATAAACGTTCAGATCAAGACTCTTTAAGGCGGAATAAATATTGGCAGACTTCCCAGTACCAGGAGTTCCTATGATTAATACAAACCTTCCTTTACGGTTTTTCAAACTACGGAACATGCGGTAGATCTTTCGAAATGATCGAGTATAAACAAAATCTTCATTGTCCCCTTCAGATTGCACCTTATAATCTGCCATGATATTATATTATGTTTTTTCTAATAAATCCACTGTTAATGGATAGATGGATAACCTTGAATCATTAGGGGATTAAAATGGTAATGGAAATCATCATTTGAAGATAACAAAGATATTATCCCAGGAAATGTTTTATCCGCAAGTTTAATAATATAAATTGATTCATAGTATCTTAATGATTGTATCCAGATTAATAAAACAGATTAAAGTAAACAACTAACTCTGCCAAACAGATTAACCTTTAAATTATAAGATCAGTATAGTGGGTGTTCTTGTATGGAAACAGTTAACATTCTCATTGAGGCCTTGCCTTACATTAAAAAATTCCACCAGAAAAAGATCATGATTAAATACGGTGGCCACGCCATGATCGACGCGGCTGCCAAGAGCTCCACAGCCCGTGACACAGTACTATTAAAATACGTGGGTATGAAACCCATGGTAGTTCACGGTGGAGGTCCTGAAATTTCCCGTTCCATGAGCAAACTGGGAAAAGAACCAAAATTCATTGGAGGGCTTCGGGTTACAGACCAGGAAACCATGGACATAGTGAAGATGGTTCTGGTTGGGAAAATCAACACCGAAATCGTGGCTAACATAGGCCTGCATGGAGGTAAAGGAGTGGGATTGTCAGGGAAAGATAATTTGCTTCTCAAAGCTCGTAAACGTTCTCCTCAAGTAGTGGTTGACCAGGAAACTGGTAAAGAACAGATGGTAGATCTGGGATTGGTGGGTGAAATTGAATCCATTAACCCTGAGATTCTGGATGTTTTAACCGAAAACAATTATATTCCAGTTATTAGTCCTATTGGAGTTGATGAGAAGGGTAAAACCCTTAATCTAAACGCTGATACTGTGGCTGGTGAAGTTGGAGGTGAGGTTGGGGCAGAAAAGCTCATAATACTCACAGATGTGCCTGGAATCCTTCAGGATCCTTCCGATCCAGACAGTCTTATTAAAAAAGCCAGAATTCAGGAAGTAATGGAACTTATTGATGATGGAACTGTTAAAGATGGTATGCTTCCTAAGGTCTTAACCTGTATCAGTGCCCTGGAAAATGGAGTTAAATCAGCCCATATCATTGATGGTAGAGTGAAACACAGCATATTGCTGGAGATATTCACCAAAAAAGGTATTGGAACCATGATTACTCCATAGAATCATTTTAAAAATGATAAAAAAATTCTAATACGTACTCAACTAACTACAATTAGTTTTTATCTTTTGATTTTTTTTAAAAAGCTTAATAAAAAAATTTAGGCGTAAAAAAAGAGGTCTTAATACCTAATAACAATTGAATGTAAATCATAATTACTATTTAAACATAATTTACTTAAAGAGGAGTCATAAATGAAAATAGCCATTGTAACTGACGGTCCATATGGTGAAAGGGCTTATGCCACCATAAAAGAAGAATTTGATTGTGATTACATTGTGATGGAGTCACCTACATCATCCTTCATGGATGAAATAGATCTTCCAGCAGAAACCATGGCTGAACTGGAGAAAGCAGACATTGTTTTAACCTATGTTTTACACCCGGATCTGACTCTGGAACTGGTGGACGCCCTGCACGACCAAGTGGAATGGATAATTGTAGGGGCCTGGAGAGGAGATGGATTCAAAAATCAACTGGAAAGCTATGGTAATGTAACCTGTCCAGAGAATATGTGCGACCTTACTGAGAACGGTAATCCTGTTTTTGATGAATTCGTATCCAAATTCGGAAGGCCTGTGGTTAAAGTTAACTGTCAGGGAGATAAAGGGCTCTGTAAAATATTGGTGGGATTTGATTTTTATATTTTCTTGTTTTTATTTTTCATAAAGTTGCATATTGTGTTTATTCTGTAAAAATAAAGTCGTAAAGTTAATATAAAAGTGGGAGCAAATAT
>JACBOA010000024.1 GCA_013403005.1 Methanobacteriaceae archaeon
ATAACGTAGAAGATTTAAAAAAAGCTTTTGAAGAACTATATAAAGAAATAATAAAGGAACCATCATTTTATAAAAACTGGATACAAAAGTTCACCCAACAGTGAAAAATATTAAGTAATCTACTATATAATGGATTTTTGGAAGTTCATGGGTGATGAAATGGTGAAAATAGATTTCAATAAGGCAAATATGGATAAATGCCTCTGTTATAAGTGTAAAGTGCAGAAGAACAGTAGTTGTGTTAAAGATAAGGTCATATTGTTGAATGAAAGAGTTTTAGGTTTGGATGTGGATATTAGCTGGGCTTTAGATCCAGACGAATTCCCGGGACTCTACTGCACTTCAGGGAAAACCAGTTGTAAGGATGTAGAGTTCCATGAGGAATGCATATGTCCAGAATGTGACCTCTGGAAAGAAAATGATCTTGCCAGTGCTTTACCTAAAGGTTCTTTCTGTGCTGATGGGCCTTCCAGTTCTTGTGAACTGGGACAGTGCAAACCATTATCTAAAGATATTGGAGAAAAGATTTTAAGAAAATATTACACACCCTTTTAAAAATCTTTAAGGGATAAATTAACTAGTGTATCATCAACAGAATTAGATTTATCAATAAAATTTATTCAACAATGGAATTTAATTTTTATTTAATATTTCAATTCTATTTTTACTATTTTTAGTATTTTCATGAAATTGGAAAAAATCAAACAGATCTTGTAGATTTAAAATAGTGAAATTAAGGGAAGGATTGTGGTAGTTTATTGAATTGTAGGTTATCTGAAATTTTAAATATCATTCATCTAAATCTTTGGAAATGATTTTATTTTGCTTCCATGACTTAAATCTGGGGCAATTTCATCCACATCCATCAATTTTCGGAAGGGTTTTTCCTGGGTTTTTTCCTCCTGGATATGTGCCAGAAGTCCTGGAACTCTACCAACAATAAATAAGCCACATCCCACTCTCCAATCAAAACCCATATCTGAGAGTAATGCTGCATTTGCACCATCAATATTCATTTTAATTCCTTTTTCTTTAGAAAGGATATCCTGAATATTCATTGCAAGTTCTGCATGCTCTCCAAAGCAATTATATTCCTTGGACAGTTCAATCAATCGGGGTGCCCTGGGATCTTCTTTGTGATAGCGGTGACCAAAACCGGGTATTTTTTTATTCTGCTCACTGTATTGATTTACCAGATTGTGTGCAGTTTCTTTGATGGAAAACTCATTAGTTTTGGATGACTCTATTCCTTCCTGTAACATTTTCATAGCCAGTTCAATGGCTCCAGCATGATTTTCCCCAAATGCTAGAATTCCACCAGCCAAACAGGCGTTAACAGGTGAACCTGCTGAGGCCATTAATCTGGCTGATTGGGTACTTGGTGGGGTAATACCATGGTCGCAGAAAGAAACCAGGATTGCTTGCAGCATTTTTTCCTGATTTTTGGTGGGCAGAACGCCTTTAATTAACAAATGTATCATTTCAGGAAACGATATATTGCCAATGAGCTCTTCCTGAGGGTAACCCTGTGTCACAAGTCGGTTAGGCTCCACTTTGGTAATGGATGTTCTCCAGGGGCTGCTCCTAGGCTGGAAGATGCCCTTTAATACTTCTTCACTTATCATATTAAAACCCACCTAAATCATTTAATTTAATCATTTAATTTAATTCCAACTAGAAAGTTAATAGGCAATTTGATGAGGACAAGCAAGAAAACTGTTCCACTGTTCCAGTTTTGTGGAATTTAAATCTTTTTACTACATCCTCAAGTAATCTTTATAGACCCTAAATACTCTAAGATATAAATATTTATCGCTTTGTGCATAGTTCCGTTCACAAAGTGTGTCATTTTTTTGTTCGCTCGTATTTCTATAGTCATGTAAGTTCACAAAACATGTATTTAAATACTCAAATAGTAAATTATATATAGTTGGGTGAGTTAGTAAGGGGTGAGGTGATATTATGGACATGAAGTACATAATAGGAATAATAGTAGCCATAATTGTAATTGTCGGTGCTTATCTTGTCCTCTCCGGAGGCAGTGGACAGGAAAAGATCACCATTGTTGGTTCTACTTCTGTACAACCTGTTGCTGAGAAATTAGCCACAGAATATATGAAGAAGAATCCCAATGTGAAGATAACTGTTCAAGGTGGAGGATCATCTGTGGGTATCAAGAGTGTTGAAGATGGAACCGCAAGCATCGGAACCAGTTCCAAATCACTGAAAGCAAACGAATCTCAAGGATTAACTCAGTGGGAAATTGGTAAAGATGGAATAGCCATCATCGTCAATAAAAACAATGCCATCAACGGCCTAACCTTAGAACAGGTTAAAGGTATATTATCTGGAAACATCACCAACTGGAAAGAAGTTGGAGGATCTGATGCCAAGATAAATGTGGTTGTCCGTGAAGAAGGCTCAGGTACCCGTGATGCAGTCCAGGAGATTGTGTTGGGTAAAACTGCCAATGGTACTAAGGTAGCTTTCGTCAAAGAAGCTATCGTGCAGAGTTCCACTGAAGCAGTTCAACAAGCTGTGGCACAAGATCCTAACGCCATAGGATTTATTTCATTCGCTGCAGTGAAAGATACCAAAGCCTTGCAAATAAATAATGTGGCACCTACTGAAGCAACCATACTTGATGGTACTTACAAAATCCAGAGACCGTTCTTGTTCCTGGTTAAAGGAGATCCAAAAGGAGCAATTAAAGCATTCATTGACTGGGTTAACGGACCAGAAGGACAGGCTATTATAAAGTCGGATAAAGTGGTGCCTACGGGTAAACAGGTAAACAGCACATCTTAGTGAAATTGAAATGAGTTTTGATGGTTTTGAACCATCTTACTCATATTTTTTACTTAAAATTGATTTAAAAAAACTTTAGGGACAATAAAGGTTTATCCAGTGACTCAAATCCAGCAAACCAGTTATCACTCTATAATTATAAATACTGTTAGTTAGAATTATTCTTCTAATGGTATCACTAAAAAGGGTGATTTGATGGACCTGAAATATGGGATAGGTTTACTGGTTATACTAATAATTTTTATCGCAGTCTACACGGTCAGTTCAGGAAGCAATTATGAGCGGATAGAGATTGCTGGTTCGACATCGGTTCAACCATTAGCTGAAAAACTTGCTGATAAATATATGGAGGAACATCCCCATGTTCGGGTTGATGTCATGGGGGGAGGATCTGGTCTGGGAATAAGGAGTGTTTCACAGGATATAATTGCAATCGGAACCAGTTCTAAAGAATTAAAATCATCTGAAAAAAATGGGCTGATAGATTACACTATTGGTAAAGAGGGAATCGTGTTGGCAGTTAATCTTAATAATCCTGTTAATGATTTGACAAAAAGCCAGCTTAAAGAAATATTCGCTGGAAACATCACCAACTGGAAAGAAGTGGGAGGGCCTGATGCTAAAATAAATCTAGTTATAAGAGAAGATGGATCTGGCACAAGAAAGGCCTTTGAAGACATTGTGATGAACAAAACTAAGGTAAAATCTGATGCTATTGTCCAAACTTCAACAGAATCCATTAAACTAGCGGTAAAACAGGATCCCTATGCCATTGGTTACATCTCTCTGGCCCATATGACTCCTGATGTAAAGGCCCTGAAAATTGATGGGGTTTCTCCAACTATGGAAACAGTAAAAGAAGGTTCTTACAAGCTACAAAGACCCTTCCTGTTTATTACTAAGGGAGAACCTAAAGGCGCAGTAAAAGAATTCATTAATTGGTGTTTAGGTCCTGAAGGGCAGGAAATCGTAAAAGAAGAAAATATAGTTCCTATAACATCATAAGGACAAATTTTTATAAGTATAAGAATAATGGATAATAGATTTGCATCAAATCTAAGCAAATTTTTCAGATGAATATTCAGAGATTCTAATATCCTAATTGAGAATCAATAATTATCAATAATTATTATCAATAATTGAATATGAGAGGTAAAAAAGGAGTTTTCACCATGTCTAAGTGGAATGAAGAGTTTTTCATTGAAAAAGGGCTGTTGTTTACAGCCATATCCTCCATAATAATCATCGCCTTAATAATTATTTTCATATTCAAGGAGGGGATCCCCGCATTACAAAGTGCGGGGTTCTTCAGCTTCTTGTTTGGAATGGAGTGGGCCCCCTCAGATGGGAAGTATGGAATCTTTCCCATGATTATTGGATCCCTGGGAATCACCGCTCTTTCACTTCTAATGGCAGTTCCATTAGGGGTATTGTGTGCAATATTTTTAGCAGAAATTGCACCAACTACCATGCGGAAAATTCTCAATCCCACCATCCAGACCTTGGCAGGGATCCCTTCTGTGGTCTACGGGTTTTTTGGATTGGTGTTACTGGTGCCATTTATGAGATCACAGTTTGGGGGAACTGGTTTCAGCATGTTCACAGCATCAGTCATTTTAACCGTCATGATCTTACCCATAATTGTTAGTGTTTCTGAAGATGCTCTTAGATCAATTCCACAGGAATACAAAGAAGCATCCTTGGCTCTGGGAGCCACTCACTGGCAGACCATTAAAAATGTTATTTTCCCAGCAGCCATCCCCGGTATTATCACTTCAGTTATATTGGGAATGGGAAGGGCTATTGGTGAAACCCTGGCTATCATCATGGTTGCAGGTAACGTAGTTCAGATACCTGGCTCAATATTTGACCCAGTACGTGCTTTAACCTCCAACATCGCCATTGAAATGGGTTATGCAACTGGAATTCACTACAATGCCTTATTTGCCACTGGAATCGTGCTGGTTTTTATGATTATCCTTTTGCTCATATTAGCAAACTACTTCCACTATAAAAAGAAGGTTACCATTGGGGGTGGATATTTATGAATTTGAATTACATGAAGGGGGGAATATACTATGCATAGGTTCATACCCCCCAAAATTGCCCAGAAGATAATGAATGGGGTTTTTTGGGCTTCAGGAATACTCACCATATTCATCCTCCTGGTTATAATTGGATATGTGCTATTAAAGGGTATGCCAGCCCTGAGCCCTGAATTTATATTGGGTGATCCTGTTAACTCCGGGAGATCAGGGGGAATATTCCCCTTCATAATGTCCAGTATATACGTTACTCTAATTGCAGTGCTGGTGGCCACACCTCTGGGAGTGGGAGCAGCAGTTTACCTAGCAGAATATGCTGGAGAGAACCGTTATGTGAAGTTGATACGTTTCGGGGCAGAAACACTTTCCTCCATCCCTTCCATAGTATTTGGATTATTTGGACTGGCGTTTTTCGTTATTTACCTTAACCTGGGATGGAGTGTGTTATCTGGTGGACTTACGCTGGCTTTAATGGCTTTACCCACAATACTAGCCGCTTCAGAAGTGTCCATCGAATCCATTAACAAATCTTATGCTGAGGGAAGCCTGGCACTGGGAGCAACAAAATGGCAGACTATCTACAAGGTAGTTATACCTGCTGCACTTCCTGGAATCACTACAGGAGTGATTTTAGGGATGGGAAGGGCCATTGCCGAGGCAGCAGCTGTTTTATACACAGTAGGGGCTGCATTAATGATTCCAACATCCTTGATGGATGCTGCGCGACCCTTGCCTTTACACCTTTACATTTTAGCAACGGAAGGATTATCCATGCAAAATGCATGGGGAACGGCAGCGGTTCTGGTGATAATGATTCTAATTATAACCGTAGTTACTAACACACTGGTTGATCGTTACCGTAGAAAGATGATGGGGCGATAATATGGATTATAGGATAGAAGTAGAAAATTTAAACGTTTACTTTGATGAATTACACATCTTAAAAGATGTTAGTCTGAAAATTCCCAAGAATGCAGTCACTTCACTCATCGGACCTTCAGGTTGTGGTAAATCAACATTTATCCGAACTTTAAACCGTATGAATGACTTGATAAGCACTTTTAAAATGGATGGAACAGTGCTATTAGATGGGGAAGACATATATAACCCCAAAGTTGATGTGGTGGATTTGAGGAAAAGAGTAGGTATGGTGTTCCAGAAACCCAACCCCTTCCCCAAATCCATATTTGACAATGTGGCTTATGGCCTGCGAGTTCATGGGATCAATGACAACGATGTGCTATCCCAAAAGGTTGAAGAAAGCCTTAAAGAGGCTGCTTTATGGGATGAGGTTAAAAACATCCTGGACAAATCTGCCATGGGACTCTCTGGAGGTCAGCAGCAACGACTCTGCATAGCCCGCACCATGGCCGTGGAACCAGAAGTTATTTTAATGGATGAACCATGTTCTGCTTTGGATCCCATATCTACCACCAAAATCGAGGATCTTATACATAAGTTGAAAAATGATTTCACCATTATCATTGTAACCCACAACATGCAACAAGCTACCCGTGTGTCCAAACACACTGCTTTCTTCCTTCACGGGGAGATCGTGGAAAGTGGGCTCACTGAAAAGATATTCATTGAACCAGAAGATAAAAGAACGGAAGATTACATTACAGGTAGGTTTGGATGAGTTGAAAAAACAATCTAACTCAGTTTAGAAAAGATTGAGGTTGTGGAAATGCTCACAGTAGTCCTGGAAAAACGTTTGGAATCCCTGGAAGAGGAGGTTCTCGGATTTAGTTGGCAGACCATCGAACGTGTTGATAAGTCTGTTAAAAGCTTTTCAGAAGATGATATCTATCTGGCAAGGGAAATTATCGAAAAAACTGATGAAATCAACAAAGAGGGCTATAAAATTGAACATGACTGTCTTAAAGTCTTGGGACTGCACCAGCCTCTGGCCAAAGATTTACGTTTAGGCGCAGCACTCCTGCGAACTTCCATAGAGCTGGAACGAATCAACCATCTTTCAGCTTACATTGCAAGATATGCTATTGATGCAGCTGAAAGTCAGCGCCCTTGTTATAAACCGCCCCATATAGAATTCATGTCTCAAACCGTTCAGGATATGTTGAAAGACGCCGTAGGATCACTTTTAAACGAGGACATACAGTTATTGAAACGTTCAACCAGAAGTTATGTAAATTTGCAGGATTTTTACAATCAAATGTTTTCGGAATATGATGAGATAACCCACGGAGGTTCGCAAACTTCATTAATACTGGTTGGGAGGAACTTACTGAGCATGGGGCACCATATAATGGGAATGGCTGACCGTATTGCCTACTCCATAGTGGGTAAACGGGTAATGCACCACAAACTGTTCCACAACATGTTGATGAGGTAGAAAATGTGGCTTCCTTCAGAAGATCCCAATCATGTGGTTAGGGGAGTTTTGAAACAATCACACATCCCTGAAAGAGGTTACTTAAAGATATTGGATGGAGGCAACGAATCTTTACTGTTAATTAAAGACCAGAAGATAATAGCAGCCTGGAACTTAGATATTGAAAGTCTTGAGGAAACACTTGAGAATAAAGCGATGGATAAAGTGAGTATAAGTTCACAATCCAGGATAGAAGTTTATAAACTGGATGATAACATGTTTTCAACCATTGTTGATTTAAATGAGGAATGCAGATTACCATTACCTGTAGGAATTGAATTTCTGCTTGAAAAAAGAATTGAAGAATTAAATCGAATAGATTTATTATCAAAATACAAGATAAGAGACCCCTCTGAAAGCGACATTGATAATTTGTTAAATGATTACAAATCCAAGATAGGTGGAAGATAAAATGGAAAGAGGATATCCCAGGATACGGTTCCAGAAAAAATTGGATGAATTAAAAGAAGAAGTTGATGAAATGGGTCAGGCCACCCTAAAGGCTTACAGAGACGCTTTTACCACTTTTCTTGATTATGATTCCCAGCTGGTGAAGAATGTTATGGAGGCCAATAAAAAAGTCCATGAAATGGGTTTCCAGATAGAACATGATGCCATGAGCATAATTGCAGCTGAACAACCTGTGGCGGGAGATCTAAGATTCATCGAAGCAAGTATCAAGGTTTCAAGTCACTTAAAACGGATTGCTGGCCTGGCTGCAAACATTGCTGAAGTTGCCCGTCATGTTAAAGATGAAGAGATCCCTGAAAAGCCAATGTTTGACTTGCAGCGCATGGCAGACATTGTGGATGGGATGGTTAGTAAGAGTTTGGCTGCTTTCCTGGCTAAAAACATGAACGTTGCCCGGGAATTACACCGAGATGATGATAAAGTGGATGATCTTTTTGACCATGCCTTAAAAGACATCACCAAAAGCATGTTCCAGGATAAAGAATCCATCTCTTACTCCATATATCTATTGTTCCTGGCTCGTTTCTTAGAGAGAATCGCAGATCGCGCGGAAAACATTGGTGACAGAACCATCTTCATGATCACCTGTGAAAAACAGCAATTTACTGTTGAGAAAAAATAGCAATAGATATTAAAGGATGATTTATCATCCTTTTTTGTTTTTATTCCCTTTTTATTTTACCATTTTATATAACTATTAGGATATTAGATAATAAGGAAGTTACAGGAATATGATGAGTTGATTGATGAAGTTTGATATCCTCTTAAATTACTTTAAGAAGGGTGAAACTGAAGGGTTAATTTTTTAACAATAGTACAAAAAGTAATAAGTAGTATTTAGAATATGATATTTTTTCAATCTTTCAAAATCCCACTAGCACTTCGGGCTGCCCAGCACTGAATACAAACTCCAATGGGCAGTCCAGCAGTGTGGGTGTCCGCATATTCTATTTTAACATCCAGTGCCGTTGTTTTACCACCCATTCCCATAGGGCCTATTCCCGTGGAGTTAATCATTTCCAGCATCTCGTTTTCTAAAACTGCGATTCTTTCTTCAGGGTGATTAACTCCTAATTTCCTTAAAAGTGCCTTTTTCGCAAGTTTAAGGGCCATGTCAGAGGTTCCTCCTATCCCCACACCCACCACAATAGGAGGGCAGGGTTTACCTCCAGCGGCAATCACAGTTTCCAGGATGAAATTTTTAATTCCTTCTACCCCCTCACCAGGAAGGGCCATTTTAAGTGCGTTGTTATTTTCAGAACCAAAGCCCTTGGGGAAAACTGTAATTTCCAGTGAATCTGTGTTTACCAGTTCTACATCCATCTGGGGAATAAATCTTCCTATGTTGTTCCCGGTATTTTTACGAGTCAAGGGATCCACAACATTGGGTCGGAGAGGGACCTCACCAGTGGCTTTTTCAACTCCACTTTTGATTCCATTAATAATACCCTCATGATTATTTTCCACTTGGACATTTCCATATTTTACAAAAATTATGGGTAGTCCAGTGTCCTGACAGAGGGGAATCTCCCTTTCTTCAGCAGCTTTTATATTGTCTAAAATAGCTTTGAGGTTTAAAAGAGCAGTTTCATCCTCTTCCTCATGATATGCATCTTCAAGTGACTTTTTAACATCATGGGGGAGATTAATAACAGCTTCTTTGAACAAGCGGCAAACTTCCTCTTCCACTATTTTTTGGCGAATCATAGAATCAGTTTATAAAAATTCAGTTATTTAAATCTAGCCATGAGGTGCAGTTGATGATCGGAAAAAATCATGCCGCAGATAAATTATTAGAAAATTTAAAAAAAGAAATGCGATGAGCTAATAAAAAAAATTAAAATACAGATAATGAGCCATATAACGGAATAAAAGTGAGGAAACACATAAATTATTCATAAAACTTCTATAATGGTTTTATAAGGTGATAAAAAGTTAAAGATGAGAAATAAATGAATTAAAGATGATCAAATCAGTATTTCATGATCATCTTAACTCTTTCCAGTTCCCGGGCTATGCGGTCCCTTTTATCAGTTAGCATATCCTCAGAACTCATTTTAAGCGCGTCTTTAGGACAAACAGCTACGCAAAGTGGTTCGTCCCTTTCAATGCACAGGTCACATTTGCTGGCAATACCACACTCATCCAGCTGAATGGCTCCAATGGGGCAGGCATCCCTGCAAAGACCGCAACCAATGCAGTCTTCCTGGTGGATGACCACTGCACCTTCAATTTTTTCAATGGCATCTTCCGGACATACGGTCATACATGGTGCCCGGTCTTCAGCACAGTGCAGACAGAAAACTGGCACTCCACTGATAACCCTTATGGCATTTTTGGGACAGATACGTTCACATTTACCACATTCATCACATAATTCCGGCCTTGAAACAAGTTCTTTCATGTTAGACCTCCTTGTCCAGTGCTTTTTTGGCCCGGGTGTTGGCGGTCATCACTCCAATGAGATCAGAACTTTTCCGTTTCTTTTTGCTGAGACCGGTGATTTTCTCAATGTGTTTGCGCTGTCTTTCTGCCTGCAGCTTGGCAGTGTCCACCTTGGCGATAGCTCGTTTGGAACAGGCCTTAATACATGCCGGTGTACCGAGATCGGGGCACTGGTGGCATTTATGGGCTTTACGCTCGTGGATCACCACAGCACCAAAGGGACATACCATCATGCACAATCCACAGCCAATACACCTCTCCTTTTGAATTCCTTCTTCGCTAATAGCCTCAGTGGGGCAGATTAGTTGGCAAGGTGCGTCTTCGCACTGCTGGCAGATGATGGGATAGAATGATCCTTCTACTTCCCTTACCAGGATCCCTGAAGTCCCATGGAGCTGGGCGCAAGCTTCCTGACAGTCCAGGCACCCATCACAGAGATCAGGTTGGATTATTATCTTTTCCAAGGCTAAGCCTCCTCATATTTTAAGCTCACTGCAAACAGCATCCACATTTTTCTGAATGCGTTCTCTTTCCTCATCTGTAAGGTGTTTGAAACGTTTCTGAGCCATTAAGTATTCGTCCACGACTTTGCGCTGCATAGGACGGTAGGTAACACGGAATTCTCCGTCTTCAATTTCATAAAGTATCCATGAACCGGTTTCAACGGCTAATCGTCCCAGTTCAATGGTCTTTGCCGGGTCAAAGCCCCATCCAGTGGTGCATGGCTGGTGGAGGTGGATGTAGGCTGGTCCGTCAGTTTCCTTGGCTTTTTTAACTTTTTTCATGAAGTCTTCCGGGTAGGAAATGCTGGCGGTGGCTACATAGGGCACTCCATGGGCTGCCATGATCATGGGAATGTTCTTTTTGGGTTTGTCTTCTCCAAAACTTTCCTTACCATGGGGGCTGGTGGTGGTGGATGCTCCGTAAGGGGTAGCTCCACTCCTCTGCACCCCGGTGTTCATGTATGCTTCGTTATCGTAACAGATGTAAATGAGATTGTGACCCCGCTCCATGGCTCCGGATAGGGCTTGCAGGCCGATGTCAGCGGTTCCACCATCACCGGCAAATGCCACTACTTGGGCATCTTTTCCCTGGGCTTTGAGGGCTCTTTCAACTCCGGATGCAACTGCTGCTGCGTTTTCGAATGCCACGTGTATCCAGGGGATTTCCCAGGCAGTTTCCGGGTAGGGGGTGGTGATTACCTCCAGGCAGCCTGTGGCAGAAACTGCTACCGTGTTTTTTCCCAGGACTTTAAGGGCTAATCTGACTCCTACTGTAGCCCCACAACCGGCACATCCTCGGTGTCCGGGTGCCAGGAATTCTTTTTCACTGATTTCCATTTAAAGTTCCTCCTTTCTGAGTCCTATCCACTCCACTTCATTGGTGGGGTTCTTAGTTTTATCAACGATTTCTCTTATGTGGTCGGGGGTTATGTCTCGGCCTCCCAATCCTGCGATAAATCCGTATGCATCAACATCCATCTGGGCTTTGATTTCATTGTATACAACTCCACCAATTCCAAAGGATATGTTTTTATCAAGAACTGCGACTTTTGAAGCCTTACTCAGCACATCATTCATAATTTCCCTGGGGAAGGGCCGGAATACTCTTATCTTAAGAAGACCTACTTTCTCTCCCTCACTCCTCATTTTGTCAATCACTGCTTTGATGGTACCGCAGACGGAACCCATGGCCACAATTATTATCTCAGCATCCTCACACTGGTATGTTTCCACGAAATCATATTCCCTTCCAAATATTTCCTTAAACTCCTTTTGAGCCTTGGCAATTACTTTTTGGGATCTTTCCATGGCCAGTTGCATGGCGTATCTTGCTTCCATGTAGTAGTTGGGGTCAGTGAAGGTACCAATGGACATGGGGTTTTCAGGGTCAAGGACGCCCTGTGATGGTACATAATTTGGTAAGAATTTTTCCACATCTTCAGAACTTGGTATATCCACAGGTTCCACGGTATGGGTTAAAATAAATCCATCAATACAGACCATGCATGGCAGGAGGACATCCGGGTCTTCAGAGACTCTGTAAGCAATTAAAATAGCATCCAGTGCTTCTTGGGCGTTTTCTGCATAGAATTGCATCCATCCAGAGTCACGTTCTGATATGGAGTCCTGCTGGTCGTTCCATATGCTCAGTGGTGCAGATAATGCACGGTTGGCATTGGCCAGTACAATGGGGGTTCTCATTCCCGCAGCAGCAAAGAGTATTTCGTGCATAAGGGCCAGTCCCTGGGATGAGGTGGCACTGAAAACCCTTACTCCTGTACTTGAGGCTCCTACCGCAGCACTCATAGCGCTGTGCTCAGATTCAACTCTTATGTATTCTGCTTTAAGTTCACCATCTGCCACAAACTGGGCTAAATACTCTGATATGGATGTTTGAGGGGTTATGGGGTAAACAGGCACTACTTGTGGTTTGGCCAGTCGAACAGCCTCTGCGATTGCTTTGTTGGCAGATATAACTTTTAGGACCATTTTTATTCCCTCTCCATTTTTATTGCTTCAACTGGACATTCTTCTGCACATATGCCGCAGCCTTTACAGTAATCATAATCTATTTCATAGTCTTTGTTTATGCATCCTTCAGGACAGAAAAGAACACAATTCCCGCATTCAATACATTTTTCGTTGTCAAGAACGGGTTTGAAGGTTCTCCAGCTCCCTGTTTTGTTATTTCGGGTGCTTCCTGGTTCTTTAACGCATGCTCCAACTGTTACCATCAGATCACCTTTAATTATTATTTCACCTGTTCAAAGGCGATTTCCGCTGCTTTAGCGTTCTTTTCCCCGATTTTACCAGGGAAGGTTTCTTTTATAATTTTGATAATTGAATCCAGGGACACTTCACCCGTTACTTTGGCAAATGATCCCAGCATTACCGTATTCACAATGGGAACACCCAGGGTTTCCAGGGCAATTCCAGTAGCATCAATGGTGTGCACATCTGCATCACCTAATTTTAATTCATCTTTACTGTTAATAATCACTTTACTTCCATCTTTAAGGCCGGATAATACATCAACAGCCTCAAGGAGGGTTTCATCTAGTACAAGTACATGATCCGGGTTGTAAACCTGATACCTTCTTCTTACAGGCTTATCACTTATCCTGGTGAAAGCCATGACTGGTGCGCCTTTTCGCTCAGCACCGAAAAATGGGAATGCTTGACAGTATTTTCCGTCTTCAAATGCTGCTTTTGCCAGTATCTCTGCGGCAGTAACTGCTCCCTGACCACCGCGTCCGTGAAAGCGAATTTCGATCATCTATTTACCTCCATTCCTCATAGTTAATCATTATAAATATACATATATATAGGTGTTGGTGACAGTTTCCCTAAAAATAATAGGGATAGATCCTGTAGATTTATGGAATTTAAATTATTAATATGGGGTTTTAATAAATAATATTCCTTATTTATCATACTTAGCATGGAAACATGGTATTATGGTGTTTGATATAAAAAATTAACTTTTAGGTGAATCTTTTTCTCAAAAAGGAGTTTAAAAAATTATAAATATGCTAAAACGAGTGATTCTCTCAAGTGAAGGGAAGAATAATATTTTTTAAGTTTTTATTTTTTTTATTCACTCTGATGATAAGGTTTAAACACATTTTTAATTATAATCCTGGAACACTCTCCTCTTAAAGGGGTTTTATATAAATTTTATTTCCTTTAGTAGTATGATCTTTTATTTATGAAGCTATAAAAATAATTTCTATAAAAGAAAGTGGGACTATTGCCATGAAAATATTGATAATAACTGCTGAACTTGCCAGCTCACTGGTTAAAGCCGCGTCATTGAAATCTCATCATGATGTTGGAGTTCACGTGGTTGAAACCCCTATAGCTGCTTTTCTAACTCCGAAGAGAATTATCAGGGAGTTGCAGAAAATACCAGAGCAGGAGTTGCAATCAGTGGACATGATAATCACTCCAGGACTTATTCGAAAGGATGTGAGTCCTGTTTACGAGGAAATGGGAATACCCACCTATAAGGGATCTACTGATGCCTCAGATCTGGATATTGTACTGGAAATGGTTGATAAACTGGATTTATCC
>JACBOA010000025.1 GCA_013403005.1 Methanobacteriaceae archaeon
GCTCAACCGGAACTGGACAGCTAACTGTGGACAAAAAGAACACCAACCTGGTAGTTTTGAATGTTAACGGTAAAAACGGCACACAAGTCGTCCTCAGTGCCACCCTAACTGACAGTGATGGCAACCCATTAGTGGGCCAAACCCTCTACTTCCAAGTAGATGGTGCTGCAGTGGGTAACGGGGATACTGATGCAAGTGGAGTGGCATCTGTACCTTACACCATCAATCTACCCGGTGGAACACACACCATCAGGGCTGATTTCCAGGGTAACAGTGACTACAACCCAACAACGGGTACTGGGCAATTGAAAGTGCCTTTAGCCAGCCTGTACATCCGTACAACTGCCAGTAACACCAACCCCACAGTGGGTGATATCATTACCATCACTTTCAAGCTGGGTAACAACGGCCCAGATGCAGCCGACAATGTGACATTCACTCTGGTGATACCCGAGGGCATGGAATTCATCACTGCCCGAACTGACCAGGGTACCTGGACCTACAATGCCACCACCAGAACCATAACCTGGAATCTGGGAGACGTAGAAGTAGGAGACCCCAACCTGTGGGCTGATGTGAGAGTAATGAGCACAGGATCATTCACATTAAGACCATTCCTAAGCACTAACACCTATGATCCCACCCTAAATGACCAAATCCAGTCCATAAACATTAACGTACAAGCCGCATCACAAGAAACTCAAACAAAAGCAAACGCACAAACAGTAAAAATGCAACCCACTGGTCAGCCAATAGGCTTACTTGTAATAGCCGTGCTAATGGTATTAGGTGGAATAATAGCTCCAAAAAAGAAAAAATAAGGGTTTAAAAAAAACCCTCACCCCCCCCCCTTTTATTTTTTTTAGGGAAACAAATTTTTCTTAAATTTTAAAATAACAGAACTCTGACGGAATATTATTGACTAAAAAAAATATCCTTTTTCTTTGAATTAAAAAAATTCCTATTTCAGCAACAACTAGAAAAAAATAGGCATAACAGAAAAAATAAATCTATAACCTAATAGCCCTCTCATGTTTAAAAGATCTCACCGTGCCTACGAAAATAAGGAATGAGATCACCAGTGTGGGCAAAAGGTAAAGCATGATTTCAGGTTTAATCACAGGAAACGAAGCCAACCTCACCATCAAAACAGTAGAAATAAAAACAAAAAAAACCTGAAAAATATCCGATCTGATAAAAAGAGGAATAAACAAAATAAACGTGGTAAAAACCTCAAAATTTAAGAAGCTTATAAAAGCCATAATTAATTAAAACCCTTAAATAAAAAATAATTTCTGTTTTAAACATATTAATAAATTCCGAATACGTTTAAGCTTTTTTGAAGTTATAAACTCTTACATATCCATTTTGCATGATTATACTTTTAGAAAAATTTAATACCCACCTATGAACAAAACAAATGCCGACTATAAATATTATCTATCGAGCATAAAGGAGGTGAAAAAGAAATTGATACACAAGCGATTTCAAGGAATTAATTTACCTAAAATTACTAAAAAACATACCTTACCTTTAATTCTCATCAGTTTATTCACCATTATTACCCTGACTATGGGTGCTGTTTCAGCGGCGGAGTGGACTGTGGGTCCTGGAGGAAGTTACAACTATAATTCCATCCAAGACGCCATCAACAACCAATCTACCCTCGCTGGAGACACCATCACAGTCGCACCCAATGGAACAGACCCCTACACAGAAAATGTGATTGTGAACAAAAACAACCTCACTATCCAAGCAAATGGAGCAGTGACTGTTAGTGGATCTTCTAATCCAAGTAATCCTGTGTTCACAGTTAATAACCAAGGTGCTTATGCCAATATTATCGGTTTCATATTGACTGGAGCAACAAATTCTGCCGGAGTTTTGGTTACGGGAACTAATAATGTTACACTAACTAATCTAACCATTAATAACTGCCACTATGGAGTTTTGATGACGGGAACATCATCCAACATTATTGTTGATGGTGCAACCATAAACGGGACCACAGGGCAAGGCATACTATTACCTCACGCATCCTGGCTTACCAACGTAACCATCAACAACACCCAAATCATCAACTGCCAATCCAACGCCATACAAAGAGAATGGACTGACGGATACCTAAACGGAATAACCATACAAAACACCATCATCACCAACCCCAAAGACGTTGGAATAGTACTAGACGGAAACGTAAAACCACTCACCAACGTCATAATCGATAACGTAACCATCAACCAAGCCAAAAACAACGGAATAATCATCCTAATGAATAACGGGGGCAGCCACGACCTAACCATCACCCAAACCACAAGCAACAACAACGGAGACTGCGGAGTATACCTCGAAAACCTCCGAGGAACCATAAAACTAGAAAACAACACCTTCCAAAACAACAATGGCTGGGGAATAT